>NZ_JACOMP010000198.1:0-15657 GCF_014466085.1 Thermosynechococcus sp. OHK43 | reverse complement strand
GAGCAGGGTACATCAGTTGCCGATTGGATAAATTCACGTTCACGGATAACTGACACTGGGGAAATTGCTCGTGCCAGTACTGGAGATCACGGCAGGCGCGCAAGATCACCCAGTCCCCAATGGACAGAATCAATCCCGTTTCCTCCGCAAGGGAAATGAAACGATCGGGCAGGAGTAAGCCCTGAGTAGGATGCTGCCAGCGAATCAGGGCTTCAAAGCCGTAGAGAGAATTGTCCCTAAGGCGGTAAATGGGCTGATAAAAGAGGGTAAATTCGTCCCGCTCAACGGCTTGGCGCAACCCGATTTCTAGGGAGAGGCGATCGCGCGCCATCAAATGCATGTCTTCACTAAAAACTTGATAGCGATTCCCCCCCGCCAGCTTGGCACGATACATGGCAATATCGGCATTGCGCAAATAGTTTTCTGCCTTCTCAATGTGGGCCGATCGCGTGGCCACGCCAATACTAACCCTGAGCGCGATCGGCTGATCATTCACGACAAAGGGTTTATTCAATTCACTGTGAATGCGATCGCAAACCCCCAAAGCGTCATTGTTGTCACTAATGTCATCCAGCAAAATCACAAACTCATCGCCCCCAATACGAGCCACCGTGTCATCGGCGCGGACAATGCGGGTGAGACGATTGGCCAATTCAATCAAAATTAAGTCGCCACAACTGTGGCCAAGGCTGTCGTTAATGACCTTAAAGCGATCAATATCAATAAACAAAATTACAAACTTGTAATCGGAACGACGACGAGCATGGCGAGTCGCCTGTTCAATGCGGTCAAGGAGGAGCGTGCGATTGGCTAACCCCGTCAGCGAATCATGGAGGGCATCATAGAGCAACTGGGCTTCTGCAAGGTGATGTTCCGTCAAATCGGTCAAAGAACCCGCCATCCGTCTGGCATTGCCATAGGCATCCCGCAGCACCAGCCCCCGTGCCAAAGCCCAACGATAGGCCCCGTTGCGATGTTGAATGCGAAACTCTTGGTGGAAATGGGGGATTTGGCCGCGGATATGGAGCATTAAATTTAACTTCACCCGCTCCACATCTTGGGGGTGAATGCGCTTGAACCAATCATCAATGTGATTGCCAATTTCGTCATCCTGATAGCCGAGAATATTTTTCCAACGCGAGGAATAAAACGTCTCATTGGTGGTCAAATTCCAGTCCCAAATACCATCATTGATGCTACGGGTCAGCAGCGTATAGCGATCGCTGGTTTCCAGGAGCGCCGCCTGAGTTAACTTCACATCGGTAACGTTGTAGCCACAGATTAAACCTGCCCCGTTGGGAAAGCGCACAAAAGCCCAAATCATCTCTAAAACTTGACCATCGGCGCCATGGACAGGTACCTCCTGCCAACCATTGGGGGGATGAATCATCCAATAACGCATCTGCCGCTGGGTTTCTGGATCGGGAAAGCACTGACTCAAAAAATCCCCTGAGATCAAGTCCCCTGTATCCCAGCCCAACTGGGTCATCACCTCTTGGTTAAGGGAATGAATCTGCCCCTCATTGTCATAGAAGAGAATGAGCAGGGGTAAACGGGCACAAACATCCCGCAGTAAGTCATAGGGATCAGTACCTAGCGGAAAATCAAATCCATGGCCCGTTTGACCATTCACCATTGGCCACCTGAACTGAAAAAATAAAGATGAGTCATCCTGCTCCATGGAAATATCCTAGCTTAAGTGCTCAACAAACCAAAAACTGGCTCTCCTAGGCCGTAAGACTCCTAGGTCTCTTTGAAGTCTCTTTGAAAATCTTGATGCGCAGGCACAAAAATTTCTATCCTCTGCTGGCTAGCCGCTCATAGATACTAATCCCACGTGGGGTAGCGTGTATTTTAATCCCAAAATCCAAAAAATTTGCTGGCTAATTGCCTCATACTGTTCAGTAGAAAGTAGCTCTTTTTTCTGGTGCAAAACAATCAGTCTAGCCAACTGTTCCATGACTGTAGCCAATTGCTCCGCATCGGGATAAAGACTCTCAAGTACAGCATAGAGATCGGCTTCGGGATTAGCCACTAGCCCTGCTCCTTCATAGATGACAGGCTTAAGAAATGGCTGATACTGCCGCAACAACCGCCGCAGGTGGTAGATCATTGAGATCGACAGTGGGGAAGTCATAAGCTAGAACCTTACATCTTATCAGGCACAGCGAAATTGCCTATTACTCTCGTTGTGCTAGTAAAAATTAGACCATGAAAAAAAGGTCACCGTTGTTATTGAGAATACAAACTGCCCAAGTCACTTCAACTTTTTGCATCCTAAGATTGCCCTCAGGAGAGTAATTTTGTCAATGAATTAACTTTGATAGTTTGCCAATACTCATGTCCTAGGCAACCTCCCTCATTTTTGCCAAGGGAGTTTAGTATTGAAGGAGTACTGATTCTTCTTTTTTTACGGGATTTAAGTTTTAATTAATTTTTGTCTCGGTATTTTAATGCATATTGATTTAGTCATCTTTTTAATCTCGAAATCATTCATTAAGTGATCAATTTTGAGACATTGAACCGCATCTTGAAATTGACGATTATTCATTGATTTTCCCCAAAAAACTTGATTTTTGACACTCCATCCAAGGAACCACATCAGGCTAGAAAAGCATTTTCGCTTTAGAGACTGTCTGTAAATCATCCTAAAACTTGGACCACTGATTCTTCAAGGATTCGTAATCCCTTTTTTGCTTTTTAATAACTGATGGGTTGAATAATTAAGAACTATTTAATTTTCTTAATATTTCTTAGTAATTCCTGCCCCACCAAAACGACTTCGCCACAGGGAGACTTTGGCGCAGCAAATCCTCAGCAGCAAAGGATGCTGAGATGTTGATTTTTTTGATTTTCAATGAAAAATAAAGTTTTTAGCCTTTATGCTGTATCTATCGCAAGTGATTTTGTTTTTTTAAGGAATCCTAGTGTACAAAAAAGCCGACGATCAGCAGCGGCATAAAGAGACTCAGGGCAACAATGAGCAGTAAATTTTCGGGTTCGACGTTAATGATCGTGGGTTGATTGCGTTTCTTTTGGGGGTTTGGATTGGTCATGGCAGGATACCCAAGGAATACCCCTAGCCTAGCAAACGCTGTCGCAGTCCTAGCAAAGGTTAATGAGTGAAAAGAATCGGCTATGATACTCTACAGGTGCCTGAATCCGTGGGATCCCTATGCAGTGTCCCTATTGCCACCATACAGATAGTCGTGTTCTAGAGTCTCGATCGGCAGAAGGGGGGCAAAGTATTCGGCGACGGCGGGAGTGCCTAGCCTGTGGTCGTCGTTTCACCACCTATGAGCGGATTGAGTTTGTGCCCATTACGGTCATTAAGCGCAACGGCGATCGCGAGTCCTTTGATCGCTCGAAATTGCTGCGGGGCATTATGACCGCCTGTGGTAAAACCAACATTCCCCAACAAAAAATTGAAGCCCTTGTGGATGATATTGAGGCGGATTTGCAGTTGCGATCGCGCCGCGAAGTTACCAGCACCGAATTGGGGGAAGCAGCCCTACAACGATTGCGCCACCTGAGTGAAGTGGCCTATGTCCGCTTTGCTTCGGTCTATCGCCAGTTCCAGGGCATTAGTGATTTTGTTGCTGAACTTGCCCATCTCCAAGAGACTTCTGACTCGCCAGAGCTGCTGACAGCCTCCCAGCCTTAGTGCTGCTTCATCGGTAAATCGGCATTAATTGTATCAATGAGCCTTTGCTCTTCGTCATTGATCTGGTCAATGTAGTGGTCAAATATTTCCGCTAAACGTGGCTCATAGAAACGGTGCAGGCTGTAGTTGGGAGTTGCTGGAAAGCCGCGCCGCTTTTTATGGCGTCCACCGGCGCCGGGATCAAAGCGCTGAATTCCTTGGGCGATCGCCCACTCAATGGGTTCGTAGTAGCAGGCACTAAAGTGCAGGCAATCAATTTCACGGGTACAGCCCCAATAGCGACCGTAGAGATGGGTTCCCTTGGTAATGCAAAAGGACATGGCAATGGGACGCTGACTGCCGTTGTTGGGATAGGCGGCAAAAAGAACCACTCGATGGCGATAGCGATCGCTCAGGCCTTCAAAAAACTGCCGCGTCAGATACTTGCTGCCCCACCAGCCAAATTTGTCGCAAGTATCGGCATAGAAATCGTACATCTGTTGCAACAGGCTACGGCTGACCTCATGCCCCTGATGAACCCGAAACGTGAGATCTGCTTGAGCCACGGCCTTGCGTTCTCGCTTGATGTTGCGGCGTTGATTGGCATTGAAGTCCGCTAGGTAGTCGTCGAAGGTCTGATAGTTGCGATTTTGCCAGATGTAACTGTGGTGGAGCCAAGCCCGATAGCCGTAGGCCTCGGCAGCGGGTTGCCATTGGGGATCGACATAGAGAAAGTGGCAACTGGAAAAGCGGTGGCGCTGACAAAGGCGATCAATTTCATGGAGCATCACCTTGGTCATCATGGCCACATCCACCCCCTCTACCATGAGAAAGCGATAGCCCACCGCCGGTGTAAAGGGCGCCATCCCCAGCAGCTTTGGATAATAGCGAATCCCCAACCGCGCGGCTAAATCTGCCCACTGGTGATCAAAGACAAATTCCCCTTGACTGTGACCTTTGATATACAGAGGCGCTGCGGCCACCAGTTCCCGCTGACCCTGGCGATCGCGCCAAACTAGCAAATGCTGGGGGAGCCAACCTGTTTGGGGCGTTGCACTGCCGGAGGCTTCAATTTGATGCAGCCATTCCCATTCCAAAAAGGGGGTTTCTAGGGGCAACGCCAGGGCATCCCACTGGTCTTGGGGAACGCTGGCGATCGCATTCACCCACTGAATGGTTAGCTCTGGTGCCAGTGCCGCTGCAAACTCTACCATGTTTCTCAGGGAAACTGCTTCTGTGTTGTACTATAGCAAGCCCCCTAGAGAAAGATACTGCCATCGGGCATCAGTGCCTGCTCCAAGCAAGCCTCCAGCAACAGAGCACTACTGAGATCAGCACGCATTAGGTTGGCTTGGCGCAAATTGGCACCCTTGAGATTCGTGCGGGCGAGGTAGGCATCAATCAGACGAGCTTCCTGCAAATCGGCCCCCGTCAAATCCGTACGCCGCAAATCCGCTTTGTTCAAAACCGCTGCCTGCAAATTCACCCCTTGAGCTTGGGCATCATCGAGCCGCGCCTCTGAGAGAATTGCCTGACTCAAATCCGCTTGATTGAGAATTGCTCCCCGCAAATCCGCTTGGACGAGCCGTGACTGCCGCAAATTGCTCCCCACCAAATTTGCCTTGTAGAGAATGGCACGGGTGAGAATCGCCCCTTGAAGATTGGTATTTTCCAAGTTTGCTTGGACAAGGTTGGCAGCATTAAGGTTGGCTTCCTTGAGATTG
The DNA here is from genome assembly GCF_014466085.1 of Thermosynechococcus sp. OHK43. Lineage (NCBI taxonomy): Bacteria > Bacillati > Cyanobacteriota > Cyanophyceae > Acaryochloridales > Thermosynechococcaceae > Thermosynechococcus > Thermosynechococcus sp. OHK43. Next base: position 10,290 of record NZ_JACOMP010000198.1, on the reverse strand, counting down.
GCCCCCTTGAGGTTCACCCGCGATAGATCTGTCCCTGCCAAATTTGTTCCTTGGAGATCCACCTGGTGCAGATCCGCCCCCACCAGACTTGCCCCCTCCTGATAGTTCTCTTTGCGAAAGTTGGCACTGCGCAAACAGGAACCCGCCAAAACCGTATGGCTTAAACTGACCTGTCGCAAATCACTACTCAGGAAGTTACAGTCGCGAAAAGCCGCTAACGTGAGATCTGCTCCTTGGAAATTGGCGCGATCGAAGATGCAACCATGACATTGAGCATCGCGAAAATGACTGTCATTAAAAATCGCTTGGGTAAAGTTGCATCCCTCCAACCGTGCACCCGTGAACAGGGCATCGCTAAAGTCGGCACGGCCAAAATGACAAAACCGAAAATATACCCCCTGTAAACTTGCACCGCGCAGATCAATGCCGATGAAATCGGCGTTCACAAGACTAATGCCCGCCAAATTCACACTTTGAAAGTTGGTTTGGCCCTCGGCATAGCGAGCGAGAAACTCTTCGGCTTGCATCGTCAGTCTATAGTAGGGAGCACCACTTCGTTTCTAAAAAATGCCGATCGCTAACATTGCCGCCAGCCGCCATGCTGAAGGCCGTAGTGTTCCAGAATCTCCTCATATCGTGCTTGAGTACTGGGGTCAAGCGTGGGGGGCACAGCCACGGCAATGCCCTCAATTTGACTCAATTCGTAGTCAAAGTGGGAACAGGTTTGGGGCAACAGCCGCACAGAAACCCCATCGAGTAACTGCAAGTGGGCAGCCAGCTCACGATAGACGGCCAGCGGCATTCGGGAATTGTAGTACACACGTTCACTCATGGGGCTGGGTAGGGGGGGTGGGCAGAGCACAACAATTCACATCATTCAAGCACACTTTACCCCACGCTAACGCCCAGCGCACAAGTGCCACCCGATTCTCTGATTTTGTTTTCGTGAGAATATTACTGATGTGGTTATCTACCGTGCGCTTGCTGATGTCTAGTTTGGCAGCAATATCTTGGTTGGTTAGCCCTGCGGCCACAAGCTCCAGCACCTGTAGCTCACGCTCCGACAGCAGTGAATATTCCAACCGATCGTCTGGCGGTATAGACATCCCTAAATCCGTATAATTACTTAGAAGCCTAGTATTAATTGTAATTGTAGTTGACGACTTCTCTCCTTGCTGCTCTTTTAGCCCAAAACCACACAATTCCCTTGCACACACCCGGTCATCAACGGGGTCGAGGCATGGAGCCGCTGTTGCGTGCCCTTTGGGGAAGGGCCTTAGCCCAAGACTTGAGTGAGTTGCCCGGCCTTGATAATTTGGCTCAACCCACAGGGGTGCTGGCAGAGGCACAGGCGGCAGTGGCGGCGACAGTGGGGAGCGATCGCGCGTGGTTTCTCGTAAATGGTGCAACCGGTGGCCTTTTGGCCGCCCTTTTGGCAACAGTTGGCCCTGGCGATCGCGTTCTCGTGGGTCGCAATGTCCACCGCTCAGTGATTGCGGGACTGGTGTTAGCGGGGGCAAAGCCTGTTTATTTGGGAGTTGGGGTTGATCCGCAGTGGGGGCTGCCATTACCAGTCACTCGTGATGTGGTTTCTGCTGGCTTGGCCGCCTATCCCGATACGAAGGCCGTGGTGCTTGTCAGTCCCACCTATGAAGGCCTCTGCTCGCCCTTGCTAGAGATTGCCGAGTCTGTCCATAATCACGGTGTGCCGCTCATTGTCGATGAAGCCCACGGCAGCCATTTTGCCTATCATCCAGCCTTTCCCGTTACCGCTTTGGCCGCAGGCGCGGATGTGGTGGTGCAGTCGTGGCACAAAACCCTCGGAACGTTAACCCAAACGGCAGTGCTGCACCTGAAGGGAGAGCGGGTGTCTGCTGAACGCTTGAGCCAGGCCCTAAACCTTGTGCAAACCACCAGTCCTAGCTATTGGTTGCTGGCAGCCCTTGAGCGAGCAGGCGCTCAAATGACTCAGCAGGGAGAGCAAATCTACGGGCGACTTCTCCAGTGGATCCAGACCTCTGAATGGCCTCTGCCGCGATGGCAGCCCACGGGTATCCCTCAGGATCCGCTGCGATTGACCCTAGGGACTTGGCCGATAGGTCTGACGGGGTTTGCCCTCGATGAGCTTCTGCAACCGCAGATCATTGCTGAATTTCCCAGTGGGCGATCGCTGACCTTTTGCCTTGGCCTTGGTACGACGCCAACAATGCTAGAAACCTTGACCGATCGCCTGAAAAGTGTTTACACCCAATACCGCCACAATGCCCCTCTGCCACCCCTGGCCATCCCATCAATCCCCAACTTCAAAGAACCGGTACTCTCACCACGGGAGGCCTACTTTTGTCCACAGAGAGCGGTTCCCCTGAGGGCGGCCCTCAATGAGATTAGTGCCGAAACAATCGCCCCCTACCCACCCGGGATTCCCACTGTCATCGCTGGCGAACGATTCACTGAATCAGTGATTGCAACGTTGCAAACCCTCCAAGAAGTCGGGGCAGAGATTGTGGGGGCCACCGATCCGACGCTGCACACCCTAAGAGTTTGTAAGGTCTAGTCCTCCCAGTCCTCCTCTTCCAGCAAATGGGTCACCAAATGCTGCTCCAAGAGGGGTTGCAGGTGTTGAAAGTCTTGGGGCGAAAGCAGTTCAGGCTCTTGACCAGGGACCAGGCGAGCCACATAAAGGGTGGGACTCAGGGGCGTATAAACACTGTATTCCCGTGTCCCATAAAAGAAGCTACTACCGAGGGGTTGATACTCCTCGATGCCATCATCGGCTTCCACCTCAACCATGAGAATTTCATCTTCGTCTAGGTCTGGCAGTTCGCCTTCTACGGTGAGGGTGAGTGCGGTGCGCTTGAGGGTGAGGTTTTGTTCTTCAAGGATGGCACAGGCTGTATCAAAGACCGCATCAATTTCCTCCTCCTCTAGGGGCACCAAGGTTTCTTCCTCGTCGTTTTCAGCCACGACCGCAAAAATTTCTACGGGGTAGTCCACCGGGCGCAGCAGTGCATAGGTTTCCCCTTGCACATTCAGACGAAACTCAATGTAGCAGTCAAGGAAGCGACCCTCATCGTCGTAGAGGCGAAGCTGCTCCATTTCCTCTGCGAAGTCTTCCTCTTCCCAAGGCTGCTCATTACTGTTTTGCTGGTTTTGATAGTTTGAGCCCATGCTGCTTCGGTAAAAAGATTCCTATGGCATTGGAGCATACCACGCAGCGGGTCGTCGTGGGTCATTCCCGGTGGCAACCTTAGCTACTTCTTCTCCAAGAAATTAAAATCAAGGGGAATCCAAAGCTGCAAATAGCGCTGCAACCACCTGTGCTGCCTTCCGATCAAGCTTGTGCCAGTCCACTTCCCCGGCAGGATCAAAAAGACTGAGGTCAGCTTGCACCTCCCCCACCTGAAAGTCATGGATACCGCTGTAGACGAGTTCTGGGGTGTACTGCTGAAAACAAATTTGGTAGCAAAGCTCCCACAGATTCACCCGCTGCTGGCGATCGCCCTGACGTAAATGCAGCCAATAGAGAATTTGGGGTTCGGCCTCACCACAGGGAATCTCGACGGTTTCATAGGTGCCCTGCCAAGGGGAAGTTTCTAGCGATCGCCGCAGCTGATCAAGGAGTCGAATCAGGGCCGGTTGCATCAGTTGAGCCGCCGCATACCAAGGGTGGTCAGTAGGTAGGGACATCGCATCACGCGAGGGGTTTTTTGACATTGTAGGCCTCATGGGAGAGGACACTGCGGGGTTCAATGCGATCGCCGGTGTCGTAGCAGACGAGGCGATAGTGATAATTCAGGGGAATGCTAATCACCTGGCGATCGTGATTGAGACGCTTCCCCTTAAATTGACGGTAGTCAGCTCCTGCAAGGAGTTGGGCAATCACTTGGCGCGCTTTAAGGACAATCTCCTTGGGCAATCCCCTTAGATCCACCACATCGCTGGCAAAGGAGGCCTGCCATTCCTGTCGCGCTAGGCGGGCCTTTTCCCGTTGGGCTGCCTCTAGAGCTTTAGCTTGGGCTAACTGGGCGCAGCGATGACACACTTGACCATACCCGTAATGGCCGCAGGGAAATCGTTTCCGACGACGTGGCATAGGGTCTTTACCAAAGGAGAAAATAGGGCAGAGAGGTATAACCCTCCACCCTGGGCATCTATTGATATTTTCCGTCTAAAGGCGTACCACTGGCACTTAGCTGAGAAGGGCATTGGCTTTGGCCACCACATTGTCCACAGTGAAGCCAAATTTCTCCATGAGGACGTTACCAGGAGCCGAGGCACCAAAGCGCTCGATTGATACCGTTGCATCGGCATAGCGGCACCAACCAAAACTAGAAGCCGCCTCCACAGCAAGGCGTTTTACCCCCGCCGGCAGCACACTGGCTTTGTACTCAGGGGATTGCTCCTCAAAGAGTTCCCAAGAGGGCATGGACACCACCCGCACCTTTTTGCCATTGGCGGTCAGGGTTTCAGCGGCCTTGACACAGAGGGAGACCTCTGAACCTGTTCCAATCAGGATCAAGTCGGGGGTACCTTCACAATCCACAAGGGTATAGGCACCTTTGGCGACATTCGCCGCAGAGCTACCGGCCAAGTTGGGCACATTTTGGCGGGTCAGGGCCAGTAGGGTGGGCTGTTTGCGCCGTTGGACGGCCACTTGGTAAGCCCCCGAGGTTTCATTGCCATCGGCCGGCCGGATCACCAGTAGGTTGGGAATGGCACGCAGGGAGGCCAAGGTTTCCACAGGTTGGTGAGTAGGCCCATCTTCCCCAAGGGCAATGGAGTCGTGGGTCATCACATAGATGACACCCGCTTGGGAGAGCGCGGAGAGGCGCAGGGCAGGCCGCAGGTAATCAGCAAAGACTAAGAAGGTAGCGCAGTAGGGAATCAAGCCGGAATTGTGGAGAGCAATGCCGTTGCAAATAGCGGCCATGCCGTGTTCACGGACGCCAAAGCGAATGTTGCGATTGTGGTACTGACCTTTTTGGAAGTCACCGGAACACTTCAGTTCAGTGAGGTTGGAGTGGGTCAGGTCCGCAGAACCGCCAATGAGTTCTGGCAGGTTAGGGGCAATCGCGTTCAGGCAAATTTCCGAATGCTTGCGGGTAGCCACGGCCTTATCCGCAGGCGTGTAACTGGGGAGATTGGCATCCCAGTTGGCGGGCAATTCACCCCGTAGCAGCCGTTCAAATTCGGCGGCCTCCTCAGGATATTTCTGGCGGTAGGTGGCCAGGGTTTGGTTCCACTCTGCTTCATAGCTGGCACCGCGCTCAATGGCTTTGCGGAAGTGGCTCAGAACTTCCTCGGGGACGACAAAGGGTTCATAGTTCCAGCCAAGGTTTTCACGGGTAAGCTTGACCTCCTCAGGGCCGAGAGCAGCACCGTGCACACCGGCAGTGTTGGCTTTGTTGGGGGAACCGTAGCCAATGGTGGTGGTGACTTTAATGAGTGACGGTTTATCGGTTACGGCCTTAGCAGCTTCAATGGCCTTGGCAATGCCGGCAAGATCTGTATTGCCATCGGCAACGTGCTGCACGTGCCAACCGTAGGCTTCAAAACGCTTGCAAACATCCTCTGTAAAGGCAATGTCGGTGGAGCCGTCAATAGAAATGTGGTTATCGTCGTAGAGGGCAATGAGTTTACCCAAGCCCCAGTGACCAGCAAGGGAGCAGGCTTCTCCGGAGACCCCCTCCATATTGCAGCCATCCCCAAGGATGACGTAGGTGTAGTGATCTACCAGTTTGATGTCGGGCTTGTTGAAGCGGGCGGCCAGATGGGCTTCAGCCACCGCTAAGCCAACGGCGTTACAAATCCCTTGACCGAGGGGACCTGTGGTCACCTCCACACCGGGGGTTTCAAAGTTTTCGGGGTGACCGGGCGTGCGCGACCCCCACTGGCGGAACTGTTTAATATCCTCAATGGTAACGCTGTCATAGCCTGTGAGGTAGAGCAGGGCATACTGCAACATACAGCCATGACCCGCCGACAGGACAAAGCGATCGCGATTGAACCACTGCGGATTTTTGGGGTTAAACCGCATGAACTGGTTCCAGAGCACATAGGCCATGGGAGCCGCCCCCATGGGCAGGCCGGGGTGCCCAGAGTTGGCCTTTTGTACCGCATCGATCGCCAGGAAACGGATCGCATTAATACAGAGTTCATCAAGGGATTGAGTAACCGCAGGCATTGCTTTCTCTCTCTAATCTCTAATTAGGTTTGCAGCAGACAGTTAAAGGTCGGGAGTAAACTTGCGGAAGGCCAACGTGACGTTGTGCCCACCAAAGCCAAAGGAGTTGGACAAAGCCACCGTCACCGGACAGGCCCGGCTCTGATGGGGAACATAGTCCAGATCGCAGGCGGGATCCGGTTGCTCCAAGTTAATTGTAGGGGGGATGCGATCGTGGGCTATGGCCATTACCGTGGCGATCGCCTCGATACCCCCTGACCCCCCCAGCAGGTGCCCTGTCATGGATTTTGTCGAACTCACGGCAACGCGACGCGCATTTTCTTCGCCAAGGGCACGTTTAATGGCGGCGGTTTCCGTACTGTCGTTGGCGGGGGTACTGGTACCGTGGGCGTTGATATAGCTCACCTGATCCGGGGCAATCTCCGCATCCTTGAGGCAAGCTTCAATGGCACGGGCAGCCCCTTCTCCCCCCGGTGAGGGAGCAGTCATGTGGTAGGCATCACAGGTCAAGCCGTAGCCCACCATTTCCGCATAGATGCGTGCTCCCCGGGCAAGGGCAAATTCCAATTCTTCCAGGATCAAGATGCCGGCCCCTTCCCCAAGGACAAAGCCATCGCGGTGGAGGTCAAAGGGGCGGCTGGCATGGTGGGGATCATCATTGCGGGTAGAAAGGGCGCGAGCTGCCGCAAAACCTGCCACCGATAGGGGCGTAATCGCCGCCTCTGTACCCCCACAGATCATCGCCTTGGCGTAACCGTGTTGCACCATGCGGAAGGCATCGCCAATGGCATTGGAACCTGCTGCACAGGCGGTTACCGAACAGGAATTGGGGCCCTTGGCACCGGTGTGAATGGCGGTGAGTCCTGCGGCCATATTGGCAATCATCATCGGGATCATAAACGGACTACAGCGATCGGGCCCCCTCGTGAGATAGACCTCCTGCTGATCCTCCATTACCTTTAGACCACCCACACCCGTACCAATAATGATGCCAATGTCAGTGGCATTGCCCTCGTCAATTGTCAATTGGGCATCCGCAAGGGCTTGCTTACTGGCAGCCACGGCAAATTGAGCAAAGCGATCCATGCGCTTGGCATCTTTGCGATCCATGTAGAGGGTGGGATCAAAGCCACGCACCTCAGCCGCAATGCGGCAGTCATGACGACTGGCATCAAAAGCCGTGATGTAATCAATGCCGTTGCGACCGGCCATTAACCCTTCCCAATACTCCGCAAGGGTGTTGCCGAGGGGGGTAATTGCCCCCATCCCCGTGACAACGACCCGTTTTTGATGCGCCTTTGCCATGGATCTATGCAGCTACCTTATTGTTGATAAAGTCAAGGACATCTTGGACGGTTTTGAGTTTTTCTGCCTCTTCATCGGGAATTTCCACACCAAACTCTTCCTCAAGGGCCATGATCAACTCCACGGAGTCAAGGGAGTCAGCGTTGAGGTCTTCGGCAAAACTGGCTTCGGGTACAACTTTTTCTGCATCAACACTGAGTTGATCGGCAACAATGGCTTTTACTTTTTCAAGAATTTCAGATTGATTCATAGATGCCTTAACTGGATGGACAACGACTGAGAACAGTAATTCATGCGGGCGATCGCCATTCCTCAAATCTAGGATGTTTCGTGCCCAGAATCAACGCGCCCTAATTATAGGACAGATTGGGGATCCCCTAAGTACTCCTGCAACTGTGATAAGCTACAGTTTGAATACTTGAGACCAACAACGCCACATCCACCGTTGCCCTCTCTTCACCGAGTTGCCGATGCATTTTACGATTGCCAGTCTACTTGCCAACTTTAGCGAAGATAAATTTGTTGCCCCCAAGGTTCTCGAAAAAAAACTCGGCTGTGACGATCCTGAGAGCCAGCGAGAACTGGAAATTGCCCTTGATGCCCTAGAACGCATTGGCCTGCTCATCAAAGAACGGGGCAAGTATCGCCGTGCCAGTGATGATGGATTGATTGAAGGGCGGCTGCGCTGCTCGAGCAAGGGCTTTTGCTTTGCCATTCAAGATACCGAGGGTGCGGAAGATATTTTTGTACGCGAGCATCAACTCAGTACTGCTTGGAATGGCGATCGCGTGCTGGTGCGGGTCACCCGTGAAGGCCGCCGCAAGAAATCTCCAGAGGGGGAAGTGAAACTCATCCTTGAGCGAGGAAATCCCTCGGTGATTGCTCGGGTTAAACAGACAGAAGATGGGTTTCGTGGGACGCCCCTCGACGATCGCCTGCTCTTTGAAATTGCCCTTGAGCCAAATGACCTTGTGCCCGATCTATCGACGGTGGTGGATCAGCTGGTGCATGTAAACATTCGCCGCTATCCTTTGGGGGGCTACCTGCCCACGGGGGAAATTGCCCAGATCCTAGGGAGCGATGCCCAATCGGCACCTGTCCTTGACTTGGTTTGCTGCAAACACAACCTTGTCCGCCAATTTAATCCAGCCCTGCGCACAGCAGCCGCCACCTTGAATGCCCAGTTGGAGACCTTGGACCTCAGCGATCGCCAAGACTTGCGGGAGCTGGTCACCATTACCTTAGTCGCCCCCGGCCAAGAGCCCCAAGTGGCCTTTTCCCTCGATGCTCTTGGGCAAGATCTCTGGAAGTTGGGGATTCACATTAGCGATGTGGGGGGATTACTTCCCCAGGATGAACTGCTGGATCGCACGGCTCGCCGTCAGGGCATGGGCCTGGCAACGCCTGAACTCAGTTTGCCCCTATTGCCGCAGGAATTGGAGAGGCTGCGCTTACTGCCGGGGGGCGATCGCGCTGCCATTTCGCTGCTGATTGAAATCAACACCGCCGGCGAAGTTCAGTCCTACAGGATTTACCGCAGTTGTATCCGCATTGATGCCTGTGTCACCAGTGAACAAGTGGCGGCTACCCTTGCCCTAGGAGACAGTTCTGGGGATTGGTTGCGCGCTTTAATTCACCTCGCCAATGCCGTGAGCGAGCGGCGACAGGCACGGGGGAGTATTGAAGTGACCCCAGCGGCGGCCCTGAGCCTTGCCTATGCCGATGAGGGCCTTGCCCCCGCCATTTTCCTACCAAAGGTGACCCCTTGGACCAGCTTGGTTATTCTTGCCAATGAACTCCTTGGCCGTCATTTGGCGAAGTTGGGGGTACCGGCCCTCTATCGCACGCAACCTGTACCCGAACTTTATGCGGTGCAGGATTTTCTCAAGCTGTGCCAAAATTTGAACTTGCCCTTGAGCCTAGACAATCCCTCCCAGGTCACGTCCCGCGACTATCAGCGGTTTATGGCGCAATTGGCCCCTTCGGATCTGGCAGCTGTGTTGCAGGAACTCTTGCTCGATAAACTCAAACCCGCCAGTGATTCCCCTATGGCGCTGAATCACTTTAGTTTGGCCACTGGAGAGGGCTATGCCCATTTCTGCTCGCCGTTGCAACGCTACACCGATATTGCCAATCAGCGCATTTTACACATTCTCCTGACACAAGGGCGCGATCGCCGCGGGCCACGGGCAAAAGAGCGCGTCAATCTTGGCGAGTCCAGTTGCTTGGAGCAGGTGAATTGGACAGTTTTCACCACCGACATTCAGCGGGAAGTAGACACGCTCGTTAACGAATTAGCCCCCCACCTCCAAGAGCGGGAGCGGCAAACCTACATGGCTTGGAAGGATTTAGTAGGGCTGCAACGGGTGCGCCAAGTCCAAGCCTGTATCGGCGAAGTGCGTCCTGGCATTATTACGGGCGTGCAGTCCTATGGCTTCTTTGTGGAACTGCTTGATTTTAATGTGGAGGGCCTAGTCCACGTCAGTTCCCTCAAGGATGACTGGTATGAATACCGCGCCTATGCCCAAACTTTGACGGGTCGGCGTAATCGCCTGCGTTACCGCTTGGGCGATCGCGTTGAAGTGCTGATTAAAAATGTGGATTCCTACCGCCAGCAGGTGGACTTAACAGTCATTAGTGGCGGCTCCCAAGCAACCGAAGAAGATCTCAACGACAGCAGTGACGGCGGGGAAACCCTCACCCCTCCTGAGGATGACGCCACTGAGAATCTGTAAACCAAGAGTTGATGTTTTGCAGGGAGTAGGCGGCGCTTGAACATCGTTTATTTTGGCACACCGGAG
>NZ_JACOMP010000197.1:0-4745 GCF_014466085.1 Thermosynechococcus sp. OHK43 | reverse complement strand
GACCTCTGCCGCCGATTGGTAGCGATCGCTCGGCGCCGGCTGCAACATGCGGTCTAGAATGTGCTGGAGCTGCTGACTGACAGAGGGAACATAGGAGTGCCAATTCCAGCGGTTGTTATAGGCATCAAATAGCTCTTCGGGGTCTTTGCCCGTTAGCAGCACAATACAAGTGACCGCCAAAGCATACAGGTCTGAGTTAGGAAAGACCCGTTCACCCCGTATCTGTTCTGGAGGCGCATAGTGAGCTGTATAAATACCGGTACTGCGGCTTTGGATAGACGTTTGGGAAACTTGTTTCACCGCCCCAAAATCCAGCAAGTAGAGCCGCCCTTGACCGGGAAACTTGGTTTTACTGGGGTGCTGGCGCATGATATTCGAGAGCTTGATATCGCGGTGAATAGAGCCGCGCTCATGGACATATTGCAGGACAGGCAGCAGCTCCCGCAGCACTTGTCGTACCTGCTCTTCGCTAAAGCAGCCCTGCTGCGCCAACTCGTCTTCTAGGGTTTCACCATCAATAAACTCCTGAACCAAGTAAAAGTAGCTTTCTTCACCGGAGCCGTTAAAGCTGGGGACTTCCTCGCGAAAAAACGCCAGTAAATCAGGAATTTGAGCATGTTGACCCAGTTCTTCGAGAACTTTTGCCTCCCGCTCAAAGAGTTCTTGAGCCTTTTGCAAGCTGTGGGGGTCTGAGACGTTGGGCAAAAATTGTTTAATAACACAGTATCGCCACCCTGGCGTATCCAAGTCCCGTGCTAAGTAGGCAGCCCCAAAGCCCCCCCGCCCCAAAACCCGCTCTGCCACATACCGACCCCGCAAAATGAGGGGCATGCCACAGGTGATGCAAAATCGGTCACGAATGCGACTGTAGCTCTGGTTAGGTTGATCCAATTCGGGAAGAGCATTTTGCGGACGCGGGCAATGGGGACGAGTACAATAAGCCAACATGGACCTGCTGATGCAAGGTTTCCTCTATAATACTGCCCCCAGAATATCTGCCACCCTTGCACAGGGCAAGACTTTTTAGGAATAGTAACCTCTTGACAAGCTGATGGTCGGACTCGAACCGACGACCTACTGATTACAAGTCAGTTGCTCTACCAACTGAGCTACACCAGCACTATTTCTAGCATACTACGTCTTAGCAACGTCTTAGCAACAGTGGGGAACCTTACCTATCAATCTTTTTTGGGCATTGCGCAGTCCCAGCGCCGAAAAGATTCAAGGCCAAGGCGGCCTGCTAAGGGGATGCCAAGTTGAAGATCGCAGCAATCGGGCTTGAGTTGTTAATGATTCATTGCAAACCCCAGCAGCCATCGGCAACGCCTAGAAAATGATCTAAGTTTTGATTAGCTTGCTGTGGCAGTTGCACCACCGTGATTATCCTGCACCTGTTGGACGCTTGGAAACGCACTCCGGTTAGAACCTGGCGTTTTCCCATAAAAACAACCATCCGCATTGGTCGCGCTGCAGACAATGATGTGATTCTCAACGATATTCTCGTTAGCCGCTATCACGCGGAACTCTCTTGCTACCGGGATCCAGAGAATCTCGATCGTTGGTTTCTCAAAAGTTTGGGGGCGATCGGTACGTTTGTCGATGGTCGCCTTGTTGATGAGAGCAAACTTGCCAGTGGCAGCCTCATCCAGCTAGGACCCACAGGCCCAATTCTGGAATTCCATGAGCAAACCTTTCGCCGCAGTGCCCCCACCCTTGGTGAGTGTACCCATGCCGGTAATATGCCCGGGAATCTGTTTTGCATTCACTGCGGTCAACCCCTCAATGTGCAGCACACCGTACGCAACTATCACATCCTGCGCCTTTTAGGCCAAGGCGGGATTGGCAGGACCTACTTGGCCTGTGAAGCTCACCCCCCTGGGGGATGGACTGGCAAGGTTCCAGAGGTGCGGGTTCTCAAGGAACTGCGGTCTGAGATGGCGGATAATGAGAAGGCACAGGAACTTTTTGAGCGGGAAGCTCGTATCCTGCAACTCCTTGACCATGCAGGGATTCCCCGCTTCTATGATTTTTTTGTGGAAGATGGGAAAAGCTATTTGGTCATGGAACTCATTCATGGCATTGACCTAGAGCGCTGGGTACTGCGCAATGGCCCGGTGCTGATTCCTCAGGCGGTGCAGTGGATGATTCAAACCTGTGGTGTCTTAGACTACTTGCACAATCAGGATCCACCAGTGATTCACCGTGACTTGAAACCTAGTAACCTGTTGGTGCGATCGCGGGATAACCAAATTGTTTTGATTGACTTTGGGGCGGTCAAAGAACTGGGGCATTCCCCCAGCCGCGTTGCTGTGGAGGGCTACAGCGCCCCGGAACAGATGATGGGCAAACCCACCATTCAGTCCGATCTGTTTGCAGTGGGCGCAACCTTAGCTTTTCTACTTTTGGGAGATAATCCAATTCGCTTCTATCATCACTGTCAGGGCTACCATCGGCTTGATGTATCGGATCGCCCAGAAATTCCCGATCCTTTGAAGGAGGTGATCCACCGCGCCACCGCACCTTTGATATCTGAGCGCTATCCTTCTGCTATTGCTTTGGCCAAAGCGCTTAGGCGGACCCTGGCAGAACTCTCCCAAGAATGGTCCAAAGTTTGATGCTCCAGTTTGAACGAGTTGTAGGTTTCTATGATTTACCTGCCTGTTACTGCCCTACTTTTTGTGCTGCTGATCCTGTCGCTGCCGTTTCTGTGGCTGGCGATCGCCTTCGATGCCGTACAGGTGGCCGTTGCCAAGTTGGGCTTTTCACCGACTGCCGCCTCGGTCTTACTGCTGATGGTGATTCTCGGCAGTACAATTAACATTCCCCTCTACGAGCGGGTCTCTACGGTGGCGATTGTTCCCGATTTTGAAGAACTCTGGTTAAGTCGGTTTTGGGGAATTCCCCTGCGCAAAATTCAGCAAAAAACTATTGTGGCGCTGAATGTGGGCGGTGGCCTAATCCCCACACTGCTGGCACTCTATCAATTTACCCGTGTGAGTCCCTTAGCGATTCTTTTGGTGACCTTGATCGTGGCTGTGGTGAGCTACTATTCTGCCCAAGTGGTACCTGGTATTGGGATTCAAATGAATGCCTTGGTTGCCCCCCTAACAGCAGCAATGACGGCCATTTTGATTTCTGGGGGCATAGCGGCGGCACCTATTGCCTTTGCCGGGGGCGTGCTGGGAACGCTCATTGGTGCCGATTTACTACACCTGCGGGAAATTGAGCGCATGTCGGCGGGGGTGCTCAGTATTGGTGGTGCGGGTGTCTTTGATGGCATTGCCTTATGTGGGTTATTTGCACTGCTATTGACTTAGGCATACCCGCAGTAAGAATAACCATGATAAAGTGCTGGATGAAGTGCTAAAACCTCTGAGAAAAAATCTATGGGTCTGCTGGCTGGCTATCAATTTGTCAAAGATTTAGAATCCGCTGGGGCATTGGCACTCTTTGTTCCCCCAGAGGGCGGTTTTGAGGGTCGCTATCAACGGCGACTGCGTTCCAAGGGCTATACCACTTTGCCCATGAGCGCACCGGGCTTGGGGGATTTAGCAGCCTACCTGACCCAAGAGCACGGAATTCGTCCGGCTCACACGGGCAAAGAAGACATTCGCGTTTATTTTCAGCCGCCCTTAGTGACGTACCATTTGCAAAACCTACCCCCCAATGCTAAGGGACTGGTGCTCTGGCTGATTGATGGTAAGCGGCTCTCAAGGCAAGAATTTGCCTACTTGGCACAGTTGACCCAAACCCTACCGAAGTTCAAAGTGGTAGTGGAAGTGGGGGGCGATCGCGTTGTGCGCTGGGAACCCCTTGCGGATTGGGTTGCTGCTGCCTAGGGTCTAACACTTCTGCGTCAATCCACAAACTGCCTACTTGCCCCTTGACAGTCTTCCTTCAACCCTGAAGGATATAGGCCAGAGGGGCTTAGTCTCCCTGTATCAGAAATAACCATTGGGAAAGGGACGATGACTTCAAATTCCGACATCTCAGGGAAAAAACTTGCCGCTGGCATCTGTGGTATCCTCTTGGGTACCCTTGGCATTCACAAATTTGTCCTTGGTTACAATACCGAGGGCTTGATCATGTTGCTGGTGAGCTTGTTGACCTGCGGCTTGGCCGCCCCTGTCATGGGTATTATTGGCTTAATTGAGGGAATTATGTACCTCAGCAAAAGTGACCAGGAGTTTTACAATACCTACATCGCTGCCAAAAAGGGCTGGTTCTAAGGTCTAGGATTTATTCCATCCGGGGAGATGGCGGCAATTGCTGGCCTGCTAGAATAACAGGCGCACACTCAAGTTTAAAGCTTTAAGTTCAGGAAGTTAACCACAGGATTTCTTTGGCCTATCCATTGCAGCCCAGCGGTGACCTACGAACCCCTGCATCACAAATACCGCCCCCAACGCTTTGCAGATCTGGTGGGTCAGGGGGCGATCGCCACCACCCTCACCCAGGCTTTGCTCAAGGAGCGCATTGCGCCCGCCTATCTCTTTTGCGGTCCCCGTGGCACAGGCAAAACCTCTAGTGCCCGTATTTTGGCAAAGTCCCTCAACTGCCTGAAGAGTCGGAAACCAACTCCTGACCCCTGTGGCCAGTGCGAAGTCTGTCGGCAGGTCGCTAATGGCACCAGTTTGGATGTCATTGAAATTGATGCAGCCAGCCACACTGGGGTGGACAATATCCGCGAACTGATTGAGAAGGCACAATTTGCCCCAGTGCAGTGTCGCTACAAGGTTTATGTG
>NZ_JACOMP010000196.1:0-24465 GCF_014466085.1 Thermosynechococcus sp. OHK43 | reverse complement strand
TGGCCGAAGGCATCAGCTTTAGCGGGGTTTGCCGTGGATATTGCCACTGCCCGCAGTGAGTTTTATCCCTATCCGGCCGCGCATCCAGAAGTGGCCGCCAGTTCGATTCGCCAAGATCTCTACCGCCGCGACTTTACCATCAACGCCCTCGCCATGCGCCTTACCCCACCGCGCCACGGGGAGGTTCTGGATTTTTTTGGTGGGCAGGAGGATTTAGAGCGGGGACTGATTCGGGTTCTCCACCCCAATAGTTTTATTGAAGACCCAACGCGCATTTTTCGAGCTGTGCGTTTTGCTGTACGTTTGGGATTTGAGTTGGAGCCGCAAACCCGCCAGTACATTGAATATGCCCTCACCAGCGGTGTCTTTGCCACCCGCGATCGCCCCACCTCAAAACGGCCTTCCCTACAAAGTCGACTGCGCAACGAACTGCGCCACATCCTTGAACTGCCCCTTGCTCCAAACGAGCACTTTGGCGGTGAGCGGGCCTTGACGCTACTCGCCGAGTTGCGTGCCCTTGAGTGTTTGGATCGCCAAGTCACCTTTGATGAGGCGGCCAAGGGGCGCTTGCAGTTGGTTTGGAAGTGGTGGCCAGAGATTCCTGAGCGGCGGCAGTGGCAAACCTTTCCCCTGTGGGAGCTAGAACTTTTGGCCTTAATTGTGACCGTGCCCACAGCGGGGGCGATCGCGCGTCAACTCCAACTGGGGGAGCCCCTCTGTGAGTGGCTCGATACTTTTCCTCAATTCCAGCAGGAATGGCAGACGTTGCGGCAGACAACGCCACAGCGCAGCCACCACTGGAGGTTTTTGGAGAGCCACCCCCTACCGCTGATTGTGCTGTTGGCAGCGGTGTTGCAAGCAGAGGGCAGTGCAGCAGCCCTAGCAGAGGTCACCCTACTGCGGGAGTATCTCTGGCAGTGGCGCCTGCAAAAGCCGCCCTTGAATGGCCATGATCTGCAACAGTTGGGTTACCGCCGTGGACCGCAGTTGCGGCAAATTCTCCTTGCCCTGCGATCGGCGATGCTCGATGGCCTTGTCAGCGATCGCTCCAGTGCCATTGCCTATGTTGAAGCCCATTTCCCCAAGCCATGAATTGGTTTCGTCCCGTCATTGGTCAACCAACCGCCATTCAACTCTTGATCCATGCCCTCGATCGCCAGCACATTGCCCCCGCCTACCTCTTTGTTGGACCCGAAGGGGTAGGCCGTGCCCTCACTGCCCGCTGTTTTCTACAAGCAATTCTCAATGAGGCCAGGGATCTTAGCAACCACCCCGACGTCCTCTGGATGGAGCCCACCTACAGTGTCCAAGGAACACTCTACACCCGTCGCCAACTGCTGGCGGCTGACAAGGAGATTCCCCGCAGTGCCCCCCAGATTCGTCTAGAGCAAATTCGCCAACTGAGTCGTCACCTCAGCCAACCACCCATGCGCGCGCCGCGATCGCTAGTGGTCTTGACCCAGGCTGAAACCATGAACGAAGCCGCCGCCAATGCCCTGCTGAAAACCCTCGAAGAACCGGGGCAGGCCACCTTGATTCTGATTGCCCCTAGCCCGTCGGCACTCTTGAATACGATTGTTTCCCGCTGTCAGAAAATTCCCTTCTATCCCCTGAGTCGTCAGGAGGTCGAACAGGTGCTGCGACAGGTGGCCCCCCCTGACTTTTGGCATCAGGTCACTCCCGCCCTCCTGGACTTGGGAGCAGGGTCTCCGGGGGCAATTCTGCAGGCGTGGCAAACATGGCAAGAGATTCCTGAGGCGTTTCGCCACCTCGGTGAACAGTTGACTGTCCCCCTACCTCTGCAAACGGCTTTGGAATTGGCACGGGAGATTACTCAATCCCTCGATGTGGAACGGCAGCTCTGGCTCCTCAGTCTAATGCAGCAGCAAATTTGGCAGCGAAGAGACTTCCCTCGGTGTGTTCTGGTGCTTCAGCAATTGGAGCGTGCCCGTCAGTATTTGCAGCAGTACGTTCAACCTCGGCTTGCCTGGGAGGTGTTACTGATGCAGTTGGGGACAGTGTGATAGGCTATCGGCAGCAGTTGGCAAGATGATCAGGCAGATGATGGCGAAGCAACAATGGCTGGGGGCGATCGCGATCGCGGTGCTCTTGGGGGGATGCCAGTCGGCCATGGGTCGCTTAGAATCGCCAGCGGTTGCGCGTCCAGAACGTGACGGAGTGGCTGTCGATGTGGCTGTGGCACGCTTGGCCCAGTTAGAGGCCGATACAACCCTCACGGGCACCACTCGCCCCTACCGTGAAGTGATGGTGCGATCGCAGGTGGAAGGTCAAGTGATTCGACTAGGCGTGGATGTGGGCGATCGCGTGCAACCGGGGCAACTGCTGGCGGCGGTGGATCCCGTTGTCCTGAAAAACGCCGTCTTTCAAGCAGAAGCAGAACTGGCTGCCCGCCGCAACGAAGTGATCCAAGCCCAAGCCGCCGTCAATCGTGCCCGCACGGCTGTCGAAGAAGCCCGTCTTACCCTCCACCAGGCAGAAAGCGATGCCCGCCGCCTGGAAGCCCTGCTGCGGGATGGCGCCGTCTCAGCACAAGCAGCAGAACAGGCACGCACAACGGCGCAAACAGCACGGCAGGTACTACGTTCCCGCGAAGCAGAGGTGGTGACAGCTCAACAGGGAGTGGCCGTTGCCCAGGGTCGGGTACAGGCCCAAACCGCCCTTGTCCAACAGGCACGAGCACGGTTGAATCAAGCTCTCCTGCGATCGCCCCTCAATGGCGTGGTGCTAGAGCGACTCACGGAAGTGGGCAACCTACTGCAACCGGGGGGGGAAGTTCTCCGCCTTGGCGATATTCGCCAACTCAAGGTTGTCGTGGAAGTCTCAGAACGGGAATTGGCTAGATTAGCCCCCGGCCAACGGGCGACAGTCACCTTTGATGCCGTGCCCAATCGCACCTACGAAGGACGGATTACCCGAATTTCACCTGCCGCTGCCGCTGCCCGTCTGATTCCTGTGGAAGTGGTGATTGACAATGCCGATGAACGCTTGGGCAGTGGTTTACTGGCACGGGTGGCTTTCCAAGGAGCGAATGCGCCGCGCTTAATGATTCCCCAATCCGCCCTCGGTGGCTTTGAGGAGGGGCAACTCTCCTCACGGCAGGGGAGCGTCTTTGTGGTGGTTGGCGATCGCGTGCAGGAGCGGCAGGTCACCCTTGGCCAACGGCGGCAGGGCCAAGTGGAAATCCTCAGTGGCCTCAAGGCCGGCGATCGCTATGTTGTCCGCGCAAGTCGCCCCCTGCGGGACGGGGATAAAATTCGCCCCAGCATTTTCTCTAAGGGGTAATCACAGGTTTATGGGCGCCCAATGGTCTCGTAGGGGTGCCACGAGTGCAGTGCCCGTAGTTGCGGTGTTTTCTTCTGCTGGTGCGCTTCCATGCGGGCAAGGACATCGTCGAGAATATCCACTGCTAACCCTACATAGGGACCTTTGTTGAGCATGACACACTCCGCTCGCTCCGCCATGGCTGCATCGGTGATTTCGGCACGGGAGGGCACGCCTTTTTTGACTAAGTTTTCAAGGACTTGGGTGGCCCACACCACAGGAACATGGGCCGCTTCACAGATCCAGAGGATTTCCTCCTGCATTTCCGCCAAGCGTTGGTAGCCAATTTCAACAGCGAGATCGCCCCGGGCAATCATGACACCAAAGGGTTGTCGACCCGCCGCTTGAATGATCATTTCTGGCAGTGCTCGAATCGCTTTCGGGGTCTCAATTTTGGCAATGATGCCCATCTGGTCGGCGCGATCGCCACCACAATGCGCCAGTTCCCGTTGCAGTAGGGCAATATCCTCAGCGGACTGAACGTAGGAGTAGCCAATGATGTCAGCATAGCGGCAAGCAAAGGCAAGATGCTCGCGATCGCTGTCGGTCAAAGGAGACAGGCGCAAATCACTGTCGGGGAAGTTCAAGCCCTTGGCCACCTTCAGCCGCTGCCCTTCCTTGCAGTGGGTAATGGTGAGTTCTACCCCTTGGGCATCTTTGCTGACAATGCGACCGCCAATGTGGCCATCATCAATCCAAACCCGCTGCCCCACCTCTAATTGGGGCAAAATTTCTGGCAAGGAGCAGGTGAATTGCGGTATCTGGCCGCCATCAGGGCAAATTTCCGTTGTCAGTCGCAGGCGATCGCCACCGTGGACGCGCACCGTTGCCGGCCAAGTCGCAGCAATGCGGGGTTTCGGTCCCCCCAAGTCCATGAGAACTTTGCAGGGTTGACCCGTAATGTGACTTGCCGCGCGCAGATGCTCAATCATCGCTTCCCAAGTAGCAGGGTCATCATGGGCACAGTTGATGCGAGCACAGTTCATTCCCTTGCGCAGGAGCGTAATACTCCATTGCCGGTCAGTGGCCGCTTCGGTGGGGAGTGTCACCATAATCCGCACATGGCGTTTGCCACGAATTGGGCCAAAGAGTTCCGCCGTTTGGCGGCGCAGTTGGCGATCGCCCGCAAAAAAAGCATCAAGGGGTGGGCGCGGCGGCAGTGACTCATGGGCACGACAAAGGGCACCCAAGGTATTGATCACCGCATCCAAATTGGGGAGCACCCGTGACTCAATCCGTCCTAAGGACGATAACCCCCAAGGCATTAAGGCCATTTGCATTGCCCGTAGATCCCGCCAGCGCAAGGCCAAATAGTAGGCAAGATTGCGCGCACTAGGTATAAATTCGGATCGCTTAATTTTTGATTGCCACTCTTGAAAACGGGCTTCCCCCTCTTTAGTAATTTCCTGCCGCAGTTCTAACAGGCTATCGAGCAAGGCAGCAGGTGAAATGGGTACAGTTGGCACCTCCAGCAACATGACCGCCTCCTAGATAATAGATAATTTTTAAATTTTTAAGGGATTTGATGATGGGGTTAGATTCACGGCAAATCAAGACTTCATAGGGATTTCGGAAAAACTTAATCATCGTTGACAACCATGAATTAAAGGCTTAACAACACCCCTCACTGCAAAACATAAATAAACATTTCTTTACGTAATGGGCTGCAAGGATCAGGAACGATCAGGTGTGTATGAACCGTATTCCTTTCTGAGACAACTCTATCTTTCAGTATATCTGCATATCTGCCGACTTCATTTGGGGCATCTTAATTTTCTTCCAAGCAAAAGGATTAAGAGTTACTACAAGCCTTCCAAACAGATTTCCTAGTTCTGTTATGTTCTCAATAGAGATGTTGATTGTCTTGCCCTTACCAGTGCCCCTATGGATCGTCATCCTTCGTTGCAGCTACTCAAATACTCCTATCAGTCCGCAGTGGCCTGGTGCCAAGAACACGGCTGGACCGATCTGTTCATTGAGCAGTACCAGTATTGGGCATTTCCGCCGGGGGGAGTGATGCCCCTACCCTTGCCCACGGAGGGGTTGCAATTCATTGAACTGCCGGTTGCCCTCTCACCGCAGCAACGACGCCTACAGATGTTGGCACTGGCGATCGCTCTAGTCACCACGGGCTTGAGTGGCTGGCTGCAGTCTTTGTTTCCACTTGTCATCGGCTTTAGCTGCTGTGCACTCTTGATTGCAGCCCAAGAGCCCTAAGGTCAATGCCTGATCTGCTGATACATTTCTGCTGATACATTGGAGAACTGGTCTGCACCCTGGTGTATTTCCTTGATTGCCTCCTCCGCAACCAGAGAATTCCCACTCCTTTGGCCTACCGGCACGCGTTTTTACAGTCCGGGTTATTCCTTTAGCTATGAGGTAGCGGGGGCCTGTTGTCGCCTTTTTGATCGGGAACAGTTACCGTGGCCCTGTTGTCGTATTGCTTGGCGCAGCAAAGAACCTAGTTGGCGACGCATTGGCCGGCGGCTTGTCCTCGATAGTGCTACAAAACGGCATCCCAGCTATTGGGTACGCCACATTGAAACAAACACCATGATGGTCATAACCCTCTATTGGGTAGAGCTGGCTGCAAGCGATCGCCAGTGGTGGTACGGCAAAGGCTAAACTTATTGCGAAAGAGTTGCAAAACTGCCCGTCCAGCCCTAGAATATTCCTCAGATTAATTTTAGGAGAGATTCTCAAGTATGGAGAAAGTAGGTCGCCGTGTATTCCTCGGCATGGGCGCCGCAGCAACAGCTTATGTAACCCACTCCCTCTGGAACCAAAACACTGAATCAAGCTATGCGCAACAGTCCTCAGGAGGTGTGATCAATGTTTATTCGGCACGGCACTACGACACAGACAAAGCCCTCTACAACGGTTTTACGCAGCAGACCGGGATTCGCGTCAACATTATTGAGGCTGAAGCTGATGCTCTGATTGAACGGATTCGCAGTGAAGGGAGTCGCAGTCCTGCCGATGTCCTGATTACTGTGGATGCAGGTCGCTTGTGGCGAGCACAGGAAGCCGGTATTTTGCAGCCAATTCAGTCAAGGGTACTCAACAGCATTGTGCCAGCAAACCTACGGGAGCCTCAAGGACACTGGTTTGGTCTCTCGCGGCGGGTGCGTGTCCTCATTTACAATAAATCCAAAGTGGATCCCAACCAACTCTCCACCTACGAGGATCTGGCTAATCCGAAGTGGGGCCGGCAGGTTCTCTGTCGCAGTTCCAGCAATATCTACAATCAGTCCCTCACGGGGTCATTGCTAGCAATTCATGGTGCCCAAAAAACGGAACAATGGGCAAGGGGCCTAGCCCAAAACTTTGCCCGCCCCCCCGAGGGAAATGATACCGCTCAAATTCGCGCCTGCGCAGCGGGTGTTGGCAGCATTGCAATTGCAAATCACTACTATTTAGCACGGTTGATTGCCTCAGATAAAGCAGAAGATCGAGCAGTTGCTGAGAAAGTGGGCTTATTTTTCCCCAACCAGCGCGATCGTGGTGCCCATGTAAATATCTGTGGCGGCGGTGTGGTAGCTGGCGCCCCCAATCGTCAGGCGGCAATTCGCTTTTTGGAGTATCTGGTGAGTCCGAAGGCGCAAGAAATGTTTGCAATGGCCAACTTTGAATATCCGGTCCGCTCGGGGGTACCCGTGCATCCGATTGTGCAACGGTTTGGCAATTTCCGAGGACAACGTGTCAATGCAGCAGTTTTTGGCCGCAACAATGCTGAAGCACTGCGGATTATGGACCGGGCTGGATGGCGCTAAAACCCTAAAATGAGCGATGACCCCCGTTGATCGTTCCTGTGTCTTGCCCCCTCATTGCCTACACGATTCTTCTGGCCGCGGCCCTCCTTGACTTTGGTTTTGGAGATCCTTGGGGCTGGCCACACCCGGTACGCTGGATGGGAGCCTATATCCAATTCCTCAGCCATTGGTTCAACTATGGCCAAGGCTGGCCAGTTTGGGGACAGCGGTTGGGGGGGGCACTGCTTACACTGAGCTTAATCCTAGGTTCTGCCCTAATCAGTTGGGGCTTAGTGGCACTGGGGATGGCAATTTCACCCCTCCTCGCTTGGGGAGTTGCAGTTGTGGGTACCGCCAGTGGCTTTGCGGGTCGTAGTCTACGGGATGCAGCAGCAGAGGTATTGGCACCTTTGGCAACTGGCAATCTTGAAGGGGCACGCCAGTCCTTAGCCAAGTATGTGGGTCGCGAAACTGCCCACCTAGAGGCACCTGAAATTCTGCGGGCAGTTCTGGAAACCGTAAGTGAAAATACCACCGATGGCATGATGGCACCACTTTTTTATGGGGCGATCGCCACCCTGATCGTGCCGCAAGTGAGTCCCTTGCCGCTGGTCATGGCCTATAAAGCCGCCAGCACCTTGGACTCGATGATCGGCTACCGTGAGCCACCCTACACCCATTGGGGGTGGTTTGCCGCCAAAACTGATGATGTCCTCACATGGTTGCCCTGTCGGTTGTTGGTCTTTCTCGTTGCCCTCTGCTCCGGGCAGTGGCAGCGAGTGTGGCAATGGTGTTGCCGTGATGCTCCCAAGGATCCGAGTCCCAATTCTGGTTGGAGTGAGTGTGCCTATGCAGCGGCCTTGGGGGTACGTTTGGGGGGCACGAATATCTACCGCGGCACGGTGAAGGTGAAACCCTTTTTAGGAGAACCGTTACACTCCCTTGATCAAAAAACGATCTGGTCTGCGCTTGACCTTAGCCGCCAGATTTACCTCATGGCCTTAGGATTGACAGGAATACTTTTATTAATTTCTTGCAAATTATTTTCTATTTAGCAATATAGCTAAGACGTTCTACTGGTCAATTCCTCCATTCAACGGTTGCAATGGTCACCGCCCTTGGTGATGAGCATCATCAGTTACGGGTGAGAAATACCACCGCTGCTCTTAGTCAACCCATCTAGGATAAGAGTATTCACCCCGGAAGGGGCTAGACAAAACCGTTCTCTCCACTTACACAAAGGACACCCAATGCTGAATCAAAAAGGCTTACTTCTCGCTTGCCTCGCCGTTGCCCTCAGCCCCGCTGTGAGCCGTGCTGTACCTCTAGCTTCCACCCAGACCCTGCAATCGCAACGACCAAGTAATAATGTGGAATTCAAAATCCCAAGCAATCTGCAGGTGCGCCCTACCATCATCGGGAAGGTTACTAAATCTCATTCCATCTCCTGCAATGAGATTGTGATTAATGCTACACTGCATCCTCCCGGCAGCTTTCCAGTAGGAGGTGCTACCGCTACTTTGTCACCTACTGGTAGCAATAGTTGTAGTTACAAAATTACGGTTCCACCAGAGCTACTCGGTAAGAAGGTTCATCTCTGGGGAACGTTCAAAGTCCCTTCATCCCTGTTGTCAATTGAACCCGTGGGCTGGCAAAGTCCCATCTCTGTGCCTCAACAGTTAGGGATTTCCCAAAGCTACGACTTTGTTGCTAAGGAAACACTAATTCATTAAGCCTAAATAAATAAAGGAATCCTGAGAGCGCCCCTAGGGCTGACTAGCTTCTAGCCAATCGAAGATGCGGTCAAGCTGCTCAAGGCTCACCAAGCCATACTGCCAAAGAACAACCGGCAACAGATTCACCTGCTCATCGCAGTGCTTGAGGCCAAAGTCAATGGCAGCGGTGGGCAGTGCCATCTCCCGCTGTAGGAAGTCAATGAGTCGTGTCCAACGTGGCGTTTTCATGATTCCTATAACTACCACACCTTACCCTCTATCCTAGGGATCAATCTGAGAAAATGCAACATTTCGTTACAAAACCATAGACAATGAAATAATCAGCCTGCTATTTGGTATGATGCCTGCTATTTTCGGGGACACTTTCCCCAGAGACTTCCCCCACCAGAGGGAATTTCTAGAAGCAAAGGCTCAATCATTCGTCTTGGGCAAAACATTCTAAGTAAAGATACTCAACCGTAGCTCGTTATACTAAAGTCTGATGGGTGTTGTTCAAGCTCAGTCTAGAGGGAACAGCAACCTATTCAGTTGTTTTAAGGATGTGTTCATGACCCAAGCGACCGTTGCCAAACCCCCCATTGCCTGGCCTACGGCGACCTTTATTATTTTTGTACACCTCGGTGCTCTTCTTGCTTTTTTACCCAGCATGTTTAGCTGGAGAGCAGTCCTGCTGGCCCTTGTGCTCCACTGGTTAACCGCTGGCATCGGTATTACCCTTGGTTGGCACCGTCTGGTCTCCCATCGTAGCTTCCAAGTTCCCAAGTGGCTGGAGTATTTCCTGGTCTTTTGCGGCACGCTCTCAATGCAAGGGGGGCCGATTTGGTGGGTTGGGCTGCACCGCCATCACCATCTGTACTCCGATCAACCGAATGATCACCACGATTCCCGTAAGGGCTTTTGGTGGAGCCATATTGAATGGATGTTTCGTGAGGTGCCGGCGGAGGCAGAAATTCCCCGTTTCACCAAAGATATTGCTGATGACCCCGTCTATCAATTCCTTGACAAGTACTTTCTTCCCATTCAGGTGGTCTTGGCCATTGTCCTTTATCTTTGGGGGGGCTGGCCATTTGTGGTTTGGGGAATTTTTGTGCGGCTTGTAACCGTCTATCACACCACTTGGCTGGTCAATAGTGCTACCCATACCTTTGGCTATCGCACGTTTGAAACTACGGATCACTCAACGAATTGCTGGTGGGTAGCCCTGTTAACCTTTGGTGAGGGCTGGCACAATAATCACCACGCCTATCAATACTCGGCACGCCATGGTTTGCAGTGGTGGGAGCTGGATCTGACGTGGCTCACCATTCGCTTCTTGCAATTGCTGGGCTTGGCTACGAAGGTGCGCTTGGTGGAGGCACCGGCAGTCTCTTCCCAAGACTAGCGCGCAATGCGGGTTCTGATTCTGGGTTGTGGTTATACAGGAACTTGGTTAGCGCGATCGCTCCAAGCCCAAGGCATTGATGTGGTCATTACCAACCGTCGGGGGGAGCTGCCGCCAGAACTCAGCGCTATTCCCTGTTTTCCTTTTAAATGGGAGCAGCAGGGGGAGCAATTTCCCCTAGTACCAGCTGCCCTTGAGGGGGTAACCCACGTCCTCAATAGTATTCCCCCCGATCGCCAAGGGGAGGATGCGGTTGCGCTAGCACTGTTGCCTCAGTTAGAAAAACTGAATCTGCAATGGTTTGGCTATCTTTCGACAACGGGGGTCTATGGCGATCGCCAAGGGGGCTGGGTAGATGAAACGACACCCGTCAACCCTCAAAATTTGCGTTCACAACACCGCGTCAGGATTGAGCAAATCTTTCTCAACGCCAATCTGCCTACCCACATTTTTCGCCTCCCCGGCATCTATGGCCCCGGAGAAGGACGCAATCCTATCGCTCGCATTCTCAAAGGCGATGTTCAACTCATTGATAAGCCGGGGCACTACTTTTGCCGTATCCATGTGGCGGATATTGTCCAAACCCTTGAGCGATCGCTGGCACGGCCTACCCCGCAGGAAATCTATAACCTGAGTGATGATCAACCCTCAGAGTCGCTCCCTGTTTTACTCGAGGCCTATCGTCTTTTAGGTCGTCCAGCACCACCAGCCATACCCTTGAAGGTGGCCAATCTGAGTCCAATGGCTCAATCTTTTTGGCGTGAATCTCGGCGAGTGCGCAATGACAAAATCAAGCAGGCTTTAGGGGTTCAACTCCGCTATCCCTCCTACCGCGAGGGGCTACGAGCGATCGCTCGTGAATTGGGTCTTTAAGGATGGGTGCCTTGTATACCTAGGGGGTTGGTCGCCGTCGCTGGAGAAACTCAGGAATATCCAACCTGGGTTTGGCTTCAACCTCTGGTGCAGGTGCTTCAGGAGTGGGAGGTGCCGTTGTTAGGGGGCGGTTCGTCAGGGGTGTTGTCTTGGTTGTGGTACGGCTGCGGCTCATGGGTTCACCACTAAAGCCAGTGGCGATAACGGTGATTTGAACTTCCCCTTGCATTTGGGGATCAATCACAGCACCAAAGATGATATTGGCGTTGGCATCGGCCACATTGTAAATGACCTCTGCAGCAGCATTGACTTCATGGAGGGTGAGATCTGTGCCCCCTGTAATGTTAAAGACAACGCCCTTGGCACCCTCGATAGACCCCTCCAGTAGCGGTGAGGAAATGGCACTGAGGGCGGCTTCAGTGGCTCGTGACTTTCCAGAGGCAATACCAATGCCCATCATGGCAGAACCGGCATCAGCCATCACCGAGCGAATATCGGCAAAATCCACGTTAATCAGCCCCGGCAGGTTAATAATGTCGGAAATCCCCTGAACCCCTTGGCGCAGCACATCATCGGCAACGCGAAACGCATCCTGAACCGATGTTTGCTCAGAGATCACCGAGAGAATCTTGTCATTGGGAATCACGATTAGGGTATCAACGCGACTTTGCAGTGCTTCAATCCCTTCATCGGCTTGGCTCGCTCGACGACGACCCTCAAAGGTAAAGGGGCGGGTCACCACTGCCACGGTTAGGGCTCCCTGTTCCTTGGCTACTTCCGCCACAATTGGGGCAGCACCAGTGCCAGTACCGCCACCCATGCCACAGGTAATGAAAATCAAATCAGCATCCTTGAGCGCCGCAGCAAGGTCTTCACGGGATTCTTCAGCCGCCTTTTGACCAATGGCAGGGTTGCCACCTGCACCAAGACCACGGGTGAGTTTCTGGCCAATTTGCAGGCAGCGGTGGGCTTGGGATTGGGCGAGCGCCTGGGCATCAGTATTGACGCACCAAAATTCAACACCAGCCACATTACTGGCAATCATGCGGTTAACTGCATTGCCACCGCCACCACCGACACCAATCACTTTGATGCGCGCCGCTGAAGTTTCCACCAAGCTGTCATAACTCCTTAACACATCGGCTGGTGCGCCATGGTCACTGTTGCCAGATGCAATGCCTACCTCTCCCAAGATAAAGGAGGCGCGGACTTCAGAGGGAACAGGTTCCGTAGGCCACCGTTGATCTGACTCCATAACGCAACTTCTTCACCCATGATAAATATGGGGCAACTATATCATGAACTCTAGCAAAGGCATCGGCAACACCTCAGAAAATAAAAATAATCTAATCCTTCAGCCTAACTCAGGGGAGAGCGGGCTTTGGCCAAAAGACCATGCTTGGGGGCAAAAATCATCGTCAGGAAAAAAATCACTGCTTGCAGGACAACAATACAGCCACCCGTTGACACATCAAGGTAGTAACTGATGTAGGTGCCCAGTAAACTGCCAAGACCACCCACGGCTAGGGCAATCAGTACCATGATGCCAAAGCGATCGCTCAGCAAATAGGCGGTTGCCCCCGGTGTAATTAGCATCGCCACAACGAGAATGATGCCCACGGTTTGCAGGGCAGCCACAGTGGTTAGGGATAGCAACGCCAGCAGAAGATAGTACAGCAGCGTTGTATTCAGACCAATGGTGCGGGCATGGGTCGGATCAAAGCAAAAGAGGATCAAGTCGCGATGCAGGAGAGCGATCGTGATCAGTGTCATGAGGCTAACAATGACCGTTTGCCAGAGGTCGCGATCGCTAATGCCCAAGACATTCCCAAAGAGAATGTGCATCAGGTCAACGCTACTGGCGGTTTTCGAGAGCAACACCAACCCCAAGGCAAAAAAGCCCGTAAACACCAAGCCAATAACGGTATCCTCCTTTACCCTTGTCTGCTGCTGAATGAA
Source organism: Thermosynechococcus sp. OHK43 (assembly GCF_014466085.1). Classification (NCBI taxonomy): domain Bacteria; kingdom Bacillati; phylum Cyanobacteriota; class Cyanophyceae; order Acaryochloridales; family Thermosynechococcaceae; genus Thermosynechococcus; species Thermosynechococcus sp. OHK43. The sequence goes on along the minus strand of NZ_JACOMP010000196.1, from coordinate 11,422 downwards.
ACCAATCAGGGTCACGGCCATCAGACCAAAGACAAAAGCTCCCAAAGCAAGGGGTAACCCTAGCCAGTAGGCCAAAACCACACCAGGTAAGACTGCATGGGACACGGCATCCCCCATCAGTGCCCAGCCCTTCAGGGTCAAAAAACAAGACAATACGGCACAAACGCCGCCCACAAGGGTGCTTACTCCCAGTGCCTTGACCATAAACGCGTGTTGCAGTGGTTCCAATAGCCAAGTGATCATCATCTGTCCTCTATGTCTGAAAAGTATGATAAGGTGCTGCCAGTACAGTCGGAGGGCGGTTCTCGTGGATGGCATCCTGTTACTGAATCCTTGGTGGATGGGTGTTTTGCTCAATACCGTCCTTGGCGCGATCGCCCTTCTGACCCGGCAAAAATTACTCACCCCAGCAGGACTTTTCCATGCGTGGCTCCTCGGCGTGCTGATTTGGGGCACCTTAAGCTGGCAAGGCTATCTGATTGTCATGGTCTATTTCCTTGTTGGTTCAGCTGTCACCCGCCTCGGTATGACCGAAAAAGAGGCCGCTGGTATTGCGGAAAAACGCTCAGGGGCGCGCGGACCGGAGAACGTCTGGGGCTCGGCTTTTACAGGGACTGTCTGCGCACTCCTTGTAGTTTTACTTCCCCAATGGCGGGAGTTATTCCTAGTGGCGTTTGTTGCCAGTTTTAGTACGAAGCTGTCGGACACCTGTGCCAGTGAAGTAGGCAAAGCCTATGGCCAGCGCACGTTCCTCATCACCACACTGCAACCTGTGCCGCGGGGCACTGAAGGTGCCGTGAGCCTAGAGGGAACCCTGGCGGGGCTAGTTGGTGCGACTGCAATTGCTCTGCTAGGCTGGAGTGTGGGCTTGATGGGGGCGATCGCCATTCCCATTTGCATCCTTGCTGCTTTCTTTGCCAATCTTGTGGAGAGTCTAGTGGGAGCAACGCTGCAGGGACGCTACCCTTGGCTCAGCAATGAACTGGTCAATGGTATTAACACCACAGTCGGGGCTGGCCTGGCAATGGGGGCCATGGCTCTTTTGCAATACACCTTCGAGTGAGCGACTATTTTTAACTCTCTCTTCAATCGCTATTTTTGTTAATAATTTCATCATGAATGTCATTAATAAGCCACTTATTTCAGTGATCTTACCTGTTTACAATTCCGAAAAATATCTTCATTTAGCTATGGGGTCCATCATTAGTCAAACCGTTGATAATTTTGAGTTGATTATAATTAATGATGGTTCCTTGGATAAATCATTTGAAATATTGTCGAATTATGCAAAAATTGATTCTCGTATTTGCTTAATCAACCAATCTAACCAAGGTTTAGTCAAAACACTGAATCAAGCAATTGAAATTGCTGGGGGTGAGTATATCGCCAGAATGGATGCAGATGACGTGGCTCTACCTCATAGGTTCGCATCTCAGCTTAACTTTCTTCGGGAGAAGAAATTAGATATTTGTGGCGCATCGGTTCAACTCATCGGCACAGCAACTGGTTACTGGCACTATCCCTATTCCCATGAAGGTTGTGAAGCAGAGCTGTTGTTTGGTGTACCTTTTGCCCATCCCTCTGTGATCGGTCGCTCGGAGGTATTCAAGGAGCTGAGGTACTCCTCTGAGTGGCCACTGGTGGAAGATTATGATCTATGGCAGCGGGCATGGGCAGCAGGGTTCAAGATGGGGAATCTCCCGGAGGCACTTCTCCAATACCGGACGCATCGGAAACAAACCTCCAGCCTTTACCGCCGCCAGCAAGCTCAAAATAGTCAACGGATTCGTTCGCGCCACTGGCAGCAACTCCTAAGTGTCAAGTTAGGTATTGCGCGAACTGAGGCTCAGGAAGCAGAGAAAGACCCATGGAAAACGTTCCAACTCCTGTGGCAGCTAAAGCAATGTTATAAAGGAACAGAAGCAGAAAAAAACCTTGACCATGCGTTTCTGCGCCTTTGTTCTCACCGTCTTCATAGTTGGGTTTTAGATAGAACAAGCTAGTTGAGGAGCTCAAGACCACGTTTCGGGAGTGATCATGTTTTTTAGCGTTGTAATTCCTACCTATAATCGTTTGCCGATTTTAGAAAAGTGTGTGCGGGCGATCGCCCATCAAAGATGGCATCCTGATCTGGGCATCAAGGGCTATGAAGTCATTATTGTTGACGATGGTTCAACGGACAATACGGTTGAGTGGCTCAAAGAGCATCGTCATGAATTTCCCTGTGTGCAATGGTTGCAACAGGAGCATCTTGGTCCTGCAGCTGCTCGCAACTTAGGTATCCAAGCAGCTCAGGGTGACTGGATGATTTTTATTGATAGCGACTTAGTTGTGACTTCAACCTTCTTAGATGCCCATGTGCGGCGCTTAATGCGAGAACAAAAACGCCTTGGAATAGAGGATGTGACTCAGGTTCCTGCCTTTTCCTATGGGCGTGTGATTAATACCTGTAATTTTGAAGATCCAACTTCAGAGCCATATAAGATAACTGATTTTTCAGCTGCCTATTTTGCAACGGGAAATGTGGCGATCGCCCGCCACTGGTTGGAAAAGGCAGGCCTCTTTGATACCCAGTTTCAACTCTACGGCTGGGAAGATTTAGAACTAGGGGTGCGCCTAAAAAAATTAGGTTTACGATTACTGAAGTGCCCTGAAGCAGTTGGCTACCACTGGCATCCCTCCTTTTCCCTCAGCCAAGTGCCTGCCCTCATTCAGAAAGAGATTGAAAGGGGGAGAATGGGGGTCTTGTTCTATAAAAAGCATCCGATTTGGGAAGTGAAGCTCATGATTCAAATGACCCCTTTTCATTACCTTCTTTGGGCAATCCTATCCCTCGGTGGTATGCTCAATGAAAAAACCCTGGCACCCCTGTTGCAATGGTTGATTAACATCGGTCGCCCCCAAGATGCCCTTGAGGTGGCTCGCATCTTTTTGAACTGGTACAATGTTCAAGCGGTTTATGCAGCCTATCAAAGTGAAATTAAAAATTCAAAGTGAAATTAAAAATGTGATGTAAGGAACCAGCGGTAGGTTGACGGGCGAGCTTTTGATAGAATTAATTAGCTTCCCTCAGTACTTTGAGTTTCCAAGTATCAGTTGTTAAGCTAGTCATTTTATGAGCACGCCAACCCTGTCACCAGCGCTCAAAGCCCGTTTAGCCACGCCACTGCAGATTGGCTCTGTTAGGGTCAATAGTCGGGTATTGCAGTCCCCTTTAGCAGGTGTAACGGACCTCGTCTTTCGCCGCTTAGTGCGCCGATATGCCCCTGAGTCGATGATGTATACCGAGATGGTCAGTGCGTCGGGGCTGCACTATCTGAAAACATTACCCCGGATTATGGAAGTGGATGCGAATGAGCATCCCATCAGTATTCAGCTTTTTGACTGTCGGCCTGATTTTCTCGCAGAAGCCGCGATAAAGGCAGTGGCTGAAGGGGCAGACACCGTGGACATCAATATGGGCTGCCCCGTGAATAAAATCACGAAGAATGGCGGTGGTTCTTCCCTACTGCGGGATGTACAAACAGCAGTAACCATTGTGCGTACGGTCTCAAAGGCGGTGCCTGTGCCAGTCACGGTGAAAACTCGCATTGGCTGGAGTGATGAGGAAATCAATATCCTTGACTTTGCCAAGGCGATGGAAGATGCTGGTGCGGCAATGATTACGGTTCATGGGCGTACCCGTGCCCAGGGCTTTAATGGCCCAGCCCGCTGGGAGTGGATTGCGCGGGTGAAGGAGCGCGTCAGTATTCCCGTGATTGCCAATGGCGATATTTTCTCGGTAGAGGCGGCAGTCCGCTGCTTGGAGCAAACCGGGGCAGATGGGGTGATGTGCTCGCGGGGAACGATGGGATATCCCTTCTTGGTGGGAGAAATTGATCACTTTTTGAAAACGGGGGAATTGCGGCCTGCGCCAACGGTGGTTGAGCGTCTGCAATGTGCGCGAGATCATCTGATTGCCCTCTGGGAGTACAAAGGGGAACGGGGGATTCGCCAAGCGCGTAAGCATTTGACGTGGTACGCCAAGGGCTTTGCCGATGCAGCAGAACTGCGCGGTGAATTGTGTCGCATTGAAACCCTAGAGGCTGGTTTAGCTCTCCTCGATGCAGCAATTGAGCGCTTGCAAATGGCCTCCGAAATGGAGGCGATCGCAGCCTAAACAAATGAAAAAAAGATTTGTGTTTCGCAACATTTTCACAAAAACTTCGTAAAAGAAGCTTCTAGAGCCGAAGGGTTATAATGAAGGTGTAGGTGTAAGCAGGCCGAAAAATAGTGATGGGGCTTGGCCTACAAAAGGTTGATTGGCATTTGTGGATTGAGGGCAATTTTTTAATCTCTTACGCATTTTCTAGCAGTTGCAGTTAGCAGGTTCTTGCTGGTTGGAAGGAGCGATCGCTATCGGTTACAGGCGATCGCGAGAAGTTGCTGCCCACTTGATGAGGAACATGGACTATGAACTGTACACGCTACACTACACGCTACACAGAATTGCCCGAAGCGGCATGGCAAGGATTTACAGGGGGTGACTGGGTTGAGCACATTGATGTGCGCGACTTTATTCAGCGCAACTATACCCCCTACACCGGAGATGCTTCCTTCCTCGTAGGCGCCAGCGATCGCACCCAGCAACTCTGGGCAAAAGTGCGTGCGCTGATGGCTCTAGAGCGCGAAAAAGGCGTCCTTGATGCCGACACCAGCGTGCCTTCCTCAATCACAGCCCACCCACCGGGTTACATCGATCGGGAGCTGGAGCAAATCGTTGGCCTGCAAACCGATAAGCCCTTGAAACGGGCGATTATGCCCTTTGGCGGCATTCGCGTGGTTGAAACCGCCCTCAAGGCCTACGGCTATGAACTAGATCCGCGCACGAAGGAAATCTTTACCAAATATCGCAAAACCCACAACGATGGCGTCTTTGATGCCTACACACCCGAAATGCGCCGCTGCCGTAAATCGGGAATCATTACCGGACTGCCAGATGCCTACGGCCGGGGTCGGATTATTGGTGACTATCGCCGCGTGCCGCTCTACGGGGTAGATCGCTTGATTGCCGACAAACAGGCGCAGCAGGCCTCCCTTGAAGTCGATGTCATGGATGAAGAAACCATCCGCCTGCGAGAAGAGCTCTCAGAGCAAATCAAAGCCCTCAATGAACTCAAGGAAATGGCCGCCAGCTATGGCTTTGATATTTCGCGGCCAGCGGCCAATGGCAAAGAGGCTATTCAGTGGCTCTACTTTGGCTACCTGGCGGCGGTCAAAGAACAAAACGGCGCTGCCATGTCCCTTGGGCGGGTCTCAACCTTTCTTGACATTTACTTTGAGCGAGATTTGCGTCAGGGCACAGCCACAGAAGCCGACATTCAAGAGTGGATTGACCACTTTGTCATGAAACTGCGGATGGTGCGCTTCCTGCGGACGCCGGAATACAATGAACTCTTCTCTGGGGATCCCACGTGGGTCACGGAGTCCATTGGCGGTATGGGTCTCGATGGTCGCCCGTTGGTGACGAAAACCAGCTTCCGTATTTTGAATACCCTCTATACCCTGGGGCCTGCCCCCGAACCCAACCTGACGGTGCTGTGGTCGGAAAACTTGCCAGAGGCCTTCAAGCGTTTCTGTGCTCAAGTGTCCATTGACACCAGTTCCATCCAATACGAAAACGACGACTTGATGCGTCCCTACTGGGGGGATGACTACGCGATCGCCTGCTGCGTTTCGGCGATGCGAGTCGGCAAACAAATGCAATTCTTTGGGGCACGGGTGAACTTGGCCAAAGCCCTCCTCTACGCAATCAACGGTGGTCGGGATGAAGTCTCTGGTCAGCAGGTGGCACCGATGTTTGCCCCAATTACCGGCGACACACTGAAGTGGGAAGAGGTGCTGCCACGCTTTGAACAGATGATGGCTTGGTTGGCGAAGGTGTATGTAAATACCCTTAACGTCATCCACTATATGCACGATAAGTACTGCTATGAGCGGCTGGAGATGGCGCTCCACGATCGCGATGTCTTCCGCACAATGGCCTGTGGGGTGGCTGGTCTATCGGTGGTGGCGGATGCCCTCTCGGCCATTAAGTACGCCGAGGTGAAAGTAATCCGGAATGCCGAAGGGTTGGCCGTGGACTACGAGATCAAGGGCGACTTTCCGAAGTACGGCAACAATGACGATCGCGTGGATAGTCTTGCGGTGTGGGTCGTGGAAACCTTCATGAACGAAGTCCGCAAACACAAAACCTACCGCAATGCGGTGCCCACCCAGTCAATCCTGACGATTACCTCCAACGTCGTCTATGGCAAGAAAACCGGCAGTACTCCCGATGGCCGCAAGGCGGGTGAACCTTTTGCGCCAGGGGCCAACCCCATGCACGGTCGCGATACCAAAGGGGCGATCGCCTCACTAGCGTCCGTGGCCAAGTTGCCCTATATCCATGCCCAAGATGGCATCTCCAATACCTTCTCTATCGTGCCTAGTGCCCTTGGCAAGACCCGGGAAGATCAAATCAGCAACCTGGTGAATATGTTGGATGGGTACATCCATGATCAGGGCTTCCACATCAACGTCAACGTGCTCAACCGCGAAATGTTGCTAGATGCTATGGATCACCCTGAACTGTACCCACAACTCACCATTCGGGTGTCTGGATATGCGGTGAATTTCATTAAACTCACCCGCGAACAACAGTTGGATGTTATTAACCGCACGTTCCACGAGCGCTTTTAGGCTCACTGGGCAACTGCTGCCTAGGTGAACGCCGCCTCCTCTACCTCGAGCGATCGGGGTAGATTTTTTATGGTGGTTGCATGAAGGGCTCGAGGGTATTGTGAGTCTGGTCAATCTTCCCTTTTTCTATGGCCATAGGGCGGGCGATCGCGCCTGTTTGCTCCTCCATGGCTTGGGGGGTGGGGCTTATGAACTGCAGCTTTTGGGAGAAGTTCTCTATGAAACGGGCTGGACGGTTCAGGGCATTCTGTATCCGGGGCACGATCGCCCCAGTGCCCAAATGCCCGCCTCGACATGGCCGCAGTGGTATGAGGCCGTCGTCACCGCCTTCCAAGTCTTGCGAGAGAGCTACTCAACGGTTGCGGTGGTTGGCTTTTCCACAGGAGGAACCCTAGCCCTCCATCTTGCCTATCACTATTCCGTTGATGCCCTAGTGCTCCTTGCGCCCTTTTTGCGCATCTATCGACCTTGGTTTTCCGCCGTCAGACCCGAGAGGCTGGTGCGGTCCCTTGGTCGCTGGATTCCTTGGGTACCTCGGCGGAGCCTACCGATTCGCGATCGCGCTCTGCGCCAAGCAGCGGAAGAAGCCTGTTTTTTTAAGAGTTTCAATTTACAGGCAGTAGGCAGTGCCCTCGACCTCATTGCCCAAGTGGAGCAGGAGCTGCCCATGATCACAACACCGACACTGATTCTCCAAAGTCGCGCCGACACCATCGTGGACCCCCAAGGGGCACAGAGGATCTATGAAGACTTAGGCAGTCCCAACAAGGAATTGCATTGGCTCAAGGATTCGGATCATTTGCTCCCCCTGGATGTGGAGCGAGAGCAGGTATTCGCCAAGGTGGTCGCCTTTTTGGGAAGATAGTTGCAGTTGGTTACTGGCCCTGCCATGGAAACATTGGATCTACGGGGAACACCCTGTCCTTTGAACTTTGTGCGCACGAAACTGCGCCTGCAACAGTTGCCCCCCCAGCAGCCCCTTGAGGTGTGGTTGGATGCGGGCGAACCCATTGAGCAGGTGCCCGATAGTTTGCGGATGGCGGGCTATGAGGTTCTCAGAATTGAGCCACGGCAGGACTATTTTGCCCTTCAGGTGCAGCGTCCCGCATGAGTGAGCTGGTGGGCTTGGTGCGAGCTGTCCAGGCCAATTACTATCGTGTCCGCCTACGGGAACCCACCAATGGGGTTGAGGAACTCCTCTGCGTGCGCCGTGCTCGCCTCAAGAAGATGGGGCAACAGATCTGCGTGGGAGATTGGGTGGTGGTGAGCCATCCCGATTGGCCAGGACAACGGGGGGCGATCGCTGAGATTTTGCCCCGCCGCAATCAATTGCCCCGCCCGGCAATTGCCAATGTAGATCAGATTTTGCTGCTTTTTGCCTTGGCCGACCCCCCTGCGGATGTCCATCAAATTACCCGCTTCCTTTTGACCGCTGAAGGGTTAAATGTTGAAATTCAGGTGGTTTTTACCAAAGCGGATTTGGTTTCTCCCCAAGCGCAACAGCAGTGGCGCGATCGCCTGCAACAATGGGGCTATCGTTGCCATGTCCTCAGCCTTACCCAAGGAACAGCTTGGCAGGCTCTGCGTCCCCATCTGGCCAATCAAATCACGGTCGTCTGTGGCCCCTCGGGGGTGGGCAAAAGTAGCTTGATCCGCCATCTTACACCTCGGGAGGATATTCGCGTCGGCGTGGTCTCCGATCACTGGCATCGAGGACGGCACACTACACGCCATGTGGAACTCTTTCCCCTACCGGCGGGGGGCTGGATTGCCGATACACCGGGCTTTAACCAACCGGAATTGCCCCCAGATCCGCAGCAATTGGCGGCGGCTTTTCCGGAGATTCGCCAACGGCTAAGCAAGAATCAGTGCCTCTTTGATAACTGTCGCCACGATCAGGAACCGGGCTGCTGTGTCCGTGGCAACTGGGAGCGCTACCCCCTCTACATTGCGTATTTACACCAGCTAGAAACAATCGCTAGTTCAGAGCCATCCTTGGGGAAGGTGCCCCCAGTGAAGGCCAAGAGTGACCGCCAAGGTCAGCAGCGCCTTGAACCCCTCTTGGATCCGAAAAAATATCGTCGGCGATCGCGACGGCAGCAACATCAGCACCTCAATCCCATGGCTGAGGAAGTCCTCGATAGCGAATGGTGATGACTATGCCCCCCGTGTTGATCTCTATCCTGTTGAGTGTCACAGGTCTTTCCCTTTTGATCTGGCTGGTTTTGCTGCTGTTTTGGGGAGAGTTTTGGCGCCCGGATCAGCGGCTACAGGGGGGAGATCTGAAGGTTTGGCCAACGGTCGTGATTGTCATTCCAGCCCGCAATGAGGCGGCGGTGATTGGCACCAGTGTGCGATCGCTCCTAGAACAGGACTACGCAGGACCCCTCCACCTGATTGTGGTGGACGATCAAAGTGACGATGGCACAGGAGACATCGCTCGCCAAACGGCTCTTGATCTCGGTCAGGGCGATCGCCTGACAATTATCGAGGGCACACCGCTCCCCCTCGGCTGGTCAGGTAAGCTCTGGGCACTGTCCCAAGGCATTGAAGCAGCCCGTGCCTTTGATCCCGATTACTTGCTGCTGACGGATGCCGATATTGCCCACGATCGCCAAAATTTGCGCCAATTGGTTGCCCACGCCCGTCAGCAAAAATGCGCCCTGGTGTCCCTCATGGTGAAACTGCGCTGCCAAAGTCTCTGGGAAAAACTCCTAATTCCCGCCTTTGTCTTTTTCTTTGCCAAGCTCTATCCTTTCCGTTGGGTCAACGATCCGCAGCGGGCAACGGCAGCTGCCGCCGGCGGTTGTATTTTGATTGATCCCGCGGTGCTGGACAAAATTGGTGGCATTGCCTGTATTCGGGATGCCCTGATTGATGATTGTTCCTTGGCCGCCGCCGTCAAGCGAGCCGGCTACCGCATTTGGTTGGGGCTGACCCCCACCACTGTGAGCCTGCGTGCCTACAATACGCTCGGCAGTATTTGGCAGATGGTGGCTCGCACCGCCTATACGCAGTTGTCCTATTCGCCGCTTTTGCTTGTGGCAACGGTGATTGGCATGACCCTGGTGTATTTGTGGGCCCCCTTTGCCCTTGGGATCGGTCTTATGAGTCAATCACTGCCCTTAGCCGTCATGGGGGGACTCACTTGGGGGGGCATGGCGATCGCCTACGGGCCAACGGTGCGTTTCTATGGCCTTAATGGCGGTTGGGCGCTGACACTGCCCGTGATTGCCTTTCTCTATACCCTGATGACCCTGGATTCTGCCCGTCGTCACTGGCAAGGCCGGGGCGGTGCTTGGAAAGGACGGGTTTATCCGCGCAAGTCATAGATAGGGTGATAGGCCATAACAATGAGGGTGTCACTGGCGTCAAGGCCCCGAAAGTCTGTGGGACGAGGGTTGAGCAACACCTGTTGATTTTGGCGGCGAATCCCCACAAGGAGAACTGGATTGTCGGGATGGCGGTTGCTGTACTCACTCACCCAAGCACTAAGGGCAGGAAATGAGAGGCCATAAAGGGTGGCAGGATAGTACCTTGGCTCAATAAAGTAAAACTCATTGGTGTGATCGGAGTAGGTCAGGAGTTGGCGATAGACCTCGGACATTTGCCGAAAGAGGGCACTTTGGGCTAGGATGCCAGAACTGTAGTCTTGGCTGAAAATGACTTCATCGACCCCTGCTTCCTTGAGGTGGCGCCGGCGATCGCTATTCACCAATTCGGCCACCACATGAATATCCTGCTCGTGGCCAGGGGTTTTCTCCAGATGCTTCACCGCAAGGGCAATAAGAACATTTTTTTCATCGGGGGCTTCCATATCGGCATCGGCAAGCAGAATAATTGCCTTGGCCTTGGGGGCATTGAGGCGTTCGAGGGTACTGTGGTGGGTGGGATCCCCCTGCACCACAAAAACATCGGTGCGCTCTTGAAATTCGGAGTTAAGTTTAATGGGTTCCGCACACAACAGGACAATATCGCGGGGATAGTAGCGGTTGGCCTCAATGAGTTGCCGTAGCACCAGGGGAGCCTTGGTATTCTAATTGCAGATAATAATATGGTTGCTAAAGGATTTCATGGCCAGCGTTTGGGCAAGGGCTTGGGTGACAAAGTAGGAGGAAAACTTGCCAATCAGGGCACCAAAGGCAAAGGTGCCAAAGAGCAGTAGTAGCAGTTGCACGACTTGCCCCAGCAGGGTTCGCGGGCGATCGGGATACTCTCCCACCAGTGTGATGATTGCATTACTGAGGGCCTCCCAAGCTCGGCTGGGTGACTGCAATGCCTCTTCGCTCCAGACAAAAGCCACAATCAACAGCACCAGAATCGCGATCGCCCCCAGGGTAAGGAAGCGTTGAAGCCGCGCTTGCATTGGCTAGCGAGGGAAACATCACGTCTATTCTAGGATTCCCTTGGTGACTCTCTCCCTCTTGTAGAGTCTCCCAGATTCCAGTATCCTGACTGCTATACAGCCCTTTGCAATAGGATGAAACCTCCTCAAAACCGCAGAGACTGCTTAATAATGGAATCACATCCCCTCCATAGGGCGATATGGCAGAGGAGCAATTTATTCAGCATCATGGAAACAACATCGGCAGTAAAGGAGCAGTCTCTTGAATAGGTCTGACCACCGACGATGCCGACGGAGAATGTATATCTGGGGTCGCCCCTAGAAGAATAGCTGCAATGTCTGCCGCTGCCTTAGAAC
>NZ_JACOMP010000195.1:0-9287 GCF_014466085.1 Thermosynechococcus sp. OHK43 | reverse complement strand
GTTTATTGCCTGTGTGCTCATGTTGCCAATTCTTAATATCTTAGCCCTGGTAACGGGCTTGTGGGGGGGCTTGATTATTGCTGATTATCTCTACGGTATTCCCCGGGCGATCTATATTGAGTCCATTCAGAACTTTCTGCAAACTTGGGATCTTTGGAGCTCAATTATCAAATCGGGCATTTTTGGTGGTGTGGTGGCCATCATTGGCTGCAATTGGGGCATTACAACCACAGGGGGCGCCAAGGGCGTCGGTCAATCCACCACGGCGGCGGTGGTGATCTCGCTCCTGGCCATTTTTATTCTCAACTTTTTCCTGTCTTGGGCACTCTTTGGCGGCAACAGTAGCCTCGTACCCCCGTTGTAGAGGGTTGGCCGATGGAACTGCGAGTCGGACAAGGCTGGCGGGTGGGCCGGCGCAGTGATCAACACTATGCAGGTCTAGTGGGGGCAGAGGATTGGGCCACCGAACTCACTGACAGCGAGTTTAGGGCATTTGTGGAGTTATTTCGCCAACTCCATGGGCAGCTGCAGGCGATCGCCCCGGAATTGATGCCCGAGGAAATGATTACCCTCAGTGGTAGCAACGACGCGGTGCACTTGGAATTGGAGGGCTATCCCCATGCCTATAGCCTGCATCTGATTGTGTTGGGCGATCGCCGTGTTGAGGGTACATGGCCTGCCCCTGTGCCCCCCGACTTTCTCCTTGCCTGCTGTGAACTCGAGCACAGGATTGCGAAGGAGCAAAGTTTACAATAGAAAACATCCTTCTCGGTTGCGATCGCCCCTATGACCTCTGCGAAATCCCCGAAGGTCAGCCCCCCCTTGGCGGCACTGGTCAACACCATCAAACAGTTACAACAGCAAGAGCAAATTGGGGGACTCATTGCTCCTTTGGTGAGCTTTGCCCAAGAAGCCCTTGGCATGTCCTTTCTTTGGTTGGGGCTGTACAATGAAGGCTCCAAACAACTCATTGGCCAAGGGGGCACAACGCCCCTCGGTGATCATCCCTTTCTCAAACAGAAACTGACCCTTGCTGCAGGCAGCCTTCTCGATCAGGTGTTGATGAACCGCAAGCCCATTAGTTTGCCCAGTCTCAAGGAAGAACCTCGCCTAGGAGAATTACGGGAAGCCGCTACCCGTTTGGGTATTGAAGGCACCGCTATCTATCCCATTGTCCGCCATCGTCAACCCCTTGGCATTCTTATAATTGGCTCCACCACATGGGGCGATACACTGCGGGGAGATGATTTGGCCCACATGAGCCTCCTAGTCAGTGCCCTGGGCCCGGAACTGGAACGCCTAACAGCGACCAAAGCAACGAAAGCGGTACCAGAAGCAAAGCAAGCGGCTGCTCCCACAATTACCAGTGATGACCCCATACGCCATCTGCTGCAGGAGGCCAGCCGTGCCAATAGCTTCGGCCAACGTATTGAAGCGCTGTTGCTGGCAGTACACCAATTTTCTCAACCTCAACGTACCAGCCTCTTTTGGCGAGATTTGGAGCAACCCCTCTATCGGCGGCGTAGTTACACTGTGGGTAAACCCCAGGGCCGCGAGAGCCAGCGGCAACCCCTAGCGATTACGCAGCAGGAGTTAGCCGGTTGTTATACTGCCTTTGCCAGTGGCCAAATCGTGAGCGTCAGCGATAGTCAAAGTGTCGTCAGTGCCACCGCACCCTTGCGGCTGATGCAAATGCTCAACTGCCGTGCCCTTCTGGCAACCCCGATTCTGGTGGGCACGGATGTCGTGGGCTTTCTCACATTCGAGCGCAATGAGCCTTACCCTTGGAACGACAACGAGAAGAAACTCCTGCAAGTCACCGCAGAGCTATTGGCCTTGGCAGCGCCCACTGAACGCCTGGAACATCTCTTGGCCCAAACCCGGCATGCCCAAAGCTTGGCGAGTGAGTTGGCTCAAGCCATCTGTGAGGAGCAGGACTGGAGGCGGGTGCTCCACCGGGCGGGCGAAAAGTTAGCGGCGGATCTAGGGGCGCAGTGGGTCTTTTTGCTGACCTATAACTCCCTGACCCAAGCCTTTGATGTCCTGTTTCAGTATCCCGCTCCCCGGGGGCGCGATCGCCATCCGCCCTTCCCGCCATTGCCAAAAATGGATTGGCAGCTTCTGGAAACAGCCACAACCGCCATTGCCCTTGAGGACTACAGCAATGAATTGCGCCTTTACTCTTGGAGGGAGGTTCTCAGCAAGCTGAATATCCAGTCCCTTCTGGTGGCAACCACCACCCCTGGCCATTCCTTGGAGGCGCTGCTGCTGGCGGGGCGCACTGAACCCACCGTTTGGGGCAAAAGTCAGCAAACTCTTGTGCAGGAGGTGGCTCGTATCCTTGGCCTGATTAGCCATCAGTGGCAACTGCAAAACACCAATACGCAGCAGGAGCAGGTACGATCGGCAATGTTGGCGGGGTTAAGGGCCCTGCAACGCACCCAAAACCTCGAGCGTCTTGAAATGACGGGCTTGCAGCAGCTCATGAATTTGATGCAGGTGCCCCTTGTGGCTTTAGTGACTTGGCGACCCGGTCAAACCGTTGGCTCAATTGTGGCACCGCCCCCCAGCCATCCCAAGTTTGCCATTCGCAACGACACTGAGATTGCCATCTACGAGGATCCCTTGATCCACAGTGCCCTGATGGCCTCCCAAGCCGACGTCAGTGGCAATCCCTACGCTTGGTTGATTCAAACCACGGCCGCTGAACTGGATCCCCGTACCCGTGAGTGGCTGTCAGGCCCAGACATGGGCCAGATTTTGGCGATCGCCCTGCGCACTGATCCAGAATATGAACCGTCGGGAGTGCTGATTGTTGCCGATCGCCGCGATCGCCTCTGGTCAACCTTGCACCTAGAGGCCTTCATTACCCTTGTCAACCATTTAGCTTGGGCACACCGCAGCACCTCCCTCATTCAGATGCTCACCCAAGGCTGGCAGACCCTTGAAACCCTCAACTGGTACAAACACCGTCGCCTTGAACAGGTCTATGGTCAACTCGCGAGTCTCTGCAATCAGTTGACGCAATGGGTTCAGCAGCACCCCGAGGCAGATTCACTGCTGCGGCGGTTGGGCACGCTCCTGCAAACCCAGCTGGAATCTCTCCATCCTCTCTTGAGCCATGAGGTGTGGCAACTGGACAAAGCCACCCAGACAGCCGGCCTAGCGGTAGTCCTCAAGCGAGTGATGGATCGCATTGAAAACTGGAAGCAGCGCAAACAACTGTGGATTCAAGTTCACAATCAACCTGTGCTCACCCTCAATGGTGACCTTAGCAAGCTGGAGTTAATCCTCTATGAATTGCTGCTTTTTGCCTGCCAGCGATCGCCCTCCCAAGGCCGCATTGACATTTGGTGCCAGCAAATGGAAGGTATGGGTCAGGGGGGGAAAATGGAGTCTTGGCTGGAACTCTCCATTACCGACAATGGGGAAGTGGAGCCACAGTTACTCATTAAACTGCACCAACTGGAGCATCTTGACTGGCTTGCTCCCTCTAGCCTTGATCAGCCCCCCGGGCGCCACCTCAAAATTTGCTGCCATCTTTGTCAACGCCTAGGCTACAGCCTCGACATGTATAAGTTAGAAGATGGCCGCTTCCTGAGTCGTCTGCTCATTCCCCTAAATAATGGCGACACGGGTACCTTCGAACTGCAATCTTCACAGCCACGCCAATGACCCCCAGCACGATCGCCCTTCTCGGGCTCCCCAACACTGGTAAATCGACATTTTTCAATCGCATTGCTGCTGCCCGTGCCCATGTGGGCAACTGGCCGGGGATTACCGTGGACTTAGCAGAAGCCGAGATTTTCCTCAATGGTGAGAGGGTTAAGCTGGTGGATTTACCGGGCATCTACGATCTGGCGGGGACAGCTGCCGATGAAACCATTGTGCGTGAGTTTTTCCAACGCGTGCCGGTGCGGTTGGTGTTAGTGATTCTCAATGCCAGTCAGATTCAGCATCAATTGCGCTTAGCCCTTCAGGTGAAGGCTTGGGGGCTACCCATGGTGGTGCTTTTGAATATGGCTGATGAAGCTCGGCAACTGGGGATTCAGATTAATACTGAGAAGTTGAGCGATCGCCTGGGGGTGCCCGTCGTTGCTCTCAGTGCCAAATACGGTGGTGGCTATTGGGAGGCCTACGAAACCATTTGCCATGCTCTCAAGGAAGCACCTATTCCCCAAAACCCGCTCCTCCAGCCAACGTTACCAGAGCTTGATTTGGGAGCGATCGCCCCCCTATTGGCGGACACCGTCACTTTCCCCAGTCGCACCGTTCGCAGACTAACCGAGCAATTGGATCACTGGTTGCTACACCCCCTGTGGGGATTGCCCCTCTTTTTTGGGGGGCTATACCTTGTCTTTCAAGGGGTGTGGGTACTGGGCCTAGGGCTTCAAGGCTGGCTCAGTGACACCTTTGAAGCCTTTCAGGCACAGGTGCTGGCGCCATTCTTCGCAGGGCTTCCCCCCTTGCTCAGCAGTTTGCTAATCGAGGGCATCTATGGCGGCATGACCACAGTGGCAGCGTTTGTGCCCTTAGTAACCATCTTCTTTATTGTGATGGCGATCGTCGAGGACAGTGGCTACCTGGCCCGTGCTGCTTATCTCATGGATGGCTTGATGGCACGCTTGGGTTTGGACGGCCGCAGTTTTGTTCTCAGCTTGATGGGCTTTGGCTGCAATGTGCCGGCCTTGATGGCCACCCGGATTATTCGCTCGCCGGGGCTGCGGCTGCTGACAATGCTGATCATTCCCTTTTCCCTCTGTTCAGCACGGCTACAGGTGTTTGTCTTTCTCATTGCCTGCTTGTTTCCACCGCAGTGGGGGGCAGCCGTCCTGCTGTCCCTCTATGGTTGGAGCATCCTTGCAGCCTTGTTCACTGCCCTCTGTTTTCAAGGCTATTTCCCGAATACGGATCCCTTTTTGCTGGAGTTGCCCCCCTATCGTTGGCCGACGGCACAACAGGTGCTCCTGCGGGCGTGGGGCGAGGTGCGGCACTTTCTCTCGCGGGCAACGGGCTTCATTATGATCGGTGTCTTAGGGGTGTGGGCATTGACCCATTTGCCCTTGAATGCAACGCCCGCCAGCCCAGAAACCTGGGCGGGCCAACTGGGAAGAGCGCTACAACCGCTTTTAGCACCGGCGGGCATTACCCCTGAACTGACGATCGCCCTCATTGTCGGTTTTGTGGCCAAGGAAATTGTCATTGGCGCGTTGGCAGTTATCTATCACCTTTCGGGTACCTCCCTACAGCAGGCGATCGCCCAGGACTTGACCCCGCTGCAGGCCTACAGCTTTATGCTTTTTACTCTCCTCTATACCCCCTGTCTCAGCACCCTTGCCACCCTCTGGAGTGAATCCAAACGCAAGCAGTTTACAATTTTTGCTATCCTCTATGCCTTGGTAATGGCGTGGGTCGTCAGTGGCAGTGTGTATCAGCTTGGGCACTGGTGGGGATGGGGCTAGTGACCACTCTTTGCGGCATTGGCATAGGACCTGGCGATCCCGAACTCATTACCCTTAAAGGTTGGCGACGCCTACAACAAGCAAGGGTGATTGCTTTTCCGGCGGGGCTACAGAAACGGCGTGGTATTGCCGAGGAGATTATTTCTCCCTACAAACAACCCCAGCAAATTTACCTTCCCCTCGAGTTCCCCTATGTTCTTGAGCAAGATATCTTAAAACGGGCATGGCAAAAGGCAGCCGATCAAGTCTATGCATACCTTGCTCAGGGCACTGATGTGGTCTTTGTGTCTGAGGGGGATGTCAGTTTCTACAGTACGTTTTCCTATCTAGCAGCAGCCGTCCAGAACCTTGACCCCCATATTGCCCTTGAGGTGATTCCGGGAGTTTGCTCCCCCTTGGCAGCAGCGGCCAGTTTAGGGGTGCCCCTCACCTTGGGGAGGGAGCGCCTAGCGATTTTGCCAGCGATGTACCACGGGGATGAGCTCCCACGGGTATGGGCATGGGCAGAGGTGGTGGTTTTAATGAAGGTGCGATCGGTGTATGGCTCCGTCTGGCATTGGCTCAAGGAACATAATCTCTTGGAACAGGCGGCAGTGGTGAGCTGGGCAACAACGCCCAAACAACAAATCTACACCCCCCTTACAAACTATCCAGAGTTAACCCTGCCCTACTTTTCGCTGCTCATTGTTTGGAAGCGGCGCCCAATCTTGGAGAATGTTCTCGAGTGCCTAGGTCAATCCTAGATGTCCACTCAAATAGTCCTGTAACTGTCGGGCATGGTCGTGGGCTAGATCGGCTAAAGGCAGGTCACTCAGGGGAAAAGCCTCTACTGCCCGCACTTCCTTGGCGTCCAACACCTGCGGCTCACCAACCACCCGGGCAGCGATCGCGATACACACGGCATGGACACGGGGATCTCGCTTCGGGTCAGAGTAAACCCCCACTAGGCCTTCAAAGCTCTGGAGGCGCAGCCCTGTTTCTTCTGCCAGTTCGCGGGCGCCCGTCTCAAGAATGGTTTCTCCCCAATCCATCATACCCCCGGGCAGCGACCATTGACCGGTATCGCGGCGTTGCACCAAAATCAGGCGATCGCCTGCGGTCAAGGCAATGACTGACACCGCCACAAAGGGATGCCGCCAGAATCCCTTCAGGAAAAAGCCTAGAACTCGCCAAAACCCACTCACCCTTGCAGCCGCTCCAGATCCGCTAGCACTTGCGCCACGTGGGCATCGGGTTTGACCCGCCGATAAATGGCGGCAATTTTACCCGTGGGATCGATGAGAAACGTATCCCGATAGACACCCAGATATTCCTTGCCCAGGAACTTTTTCGGGCCATAGCTGCCGTAGGCCTGGGCAACCTTGGCATCCCCATCTGCCAGCAGCCGAAAGGGCAAGTCGAGCTTTTGCTGGAATTTGGCGTGGGAGGCGACACTGTCGGGGCTGATGCCTAAGATAACGACGTTGCGATCGCCCAAAGTGGCACTAACCTCACGGTAGGCGCGGGCTTCTTTGGTGCAGCCAGGGGTATTGTCACGGGGATAGAAATAGAGAATCACCCACTGACCTTGAAAGTCAGCCAAACGCACCAGCTGACCAGTGGCATCGGCCAGTTCAAAGGGGGGAGCGATCGCCCCAGGGGTTAGGGACATCTTTGAGCAATTCCCAATGGTTGACCACTTCTATCTTCCCCTAGTTTGGCACCTGCTGGGGTGGCCAAGGGGAGTAGCCTCTAGCCCTTAGAGAAAAAGAGGCGAATCAATAGGTACAGCATGAGCTGGCGATAACGATAGAGCAGGAAGGCGATCGCCGGTGTCAGAACCACAAAAAAGCCGTAGAGACCGACCACGGTGGCTAAATCGGTGTGGAAAAAGTCGCGGGCAAGGCGAACAAAGTCGTGATCAATGCCCCCCTTACCCATGAGGTACATCTCCCGAAACACAGGATTAAACTGCAACTGCCAAGCAAAGCGCATATTAAAAAACACAATGAAAAACCCCAGCATACTGTAGAGGGGACGTTCAACGGGGTAGCGGCACCCCCAACCACTGAGGGCACGGTAGAGAAAAATCACGGCAAAAATCAGTTCAAAGCCATGCCCCATGGCCACAAAAAGCATTTCATGGATAGGACTAAAGGCCACAAGGCTGTAGAGCAGCGTCAAGACCCCAAGGCAAATAAGGGTAAGCCGATTTTGACGGTAGAAATAGGCCAAGGCCAGTAATCCTGCATAGATGAGCAGGACAAGACCCCCTGCGCGATCGCCATGGAGGGTGACGCCACCACCGTAGCGAAAATCAAAGGCCGGAACCGCTGGATAGCCAAAGAACCACGCCATCACTGCATGACCCAGCTCGTGAACCAGAGTCACCAGCGGACTGAGCAAAAATGTCACCTGCTCTGAAGCAAGGAGCAAAAGCGATAGACCCAACCCGGCTGCGATCACTTGCCCATCTTGGGTGCTGAGGGGTTGTACAGGAATGCCAAACTCCTCCCTGCGGGGAGGGGTGGGGAGCTGCTGACGCAGGTGCTCCCCCTTGGCAAGGCGCAGTAACTCATGGGGACGGGTCAGGTCAAGCACCGCTTCCCAGAGATCGTTGCTGTCTTGGGAAGCTGTGATCAGGAGACTACTGTGGGCATAGCTTGGCCAATGGATCAGTTCGCGAGCAAGTAGTGTTAGCACAATCGCAGCCGGGACAGCCGTTGGACACTGCAGGCGCAACAGGAGAGATTCTGGCTGCTGACCCACTGTGACCCCTATCCCCTGGGGGGCAAGGGCCGCTGCTAGGAGGGCTTGAATGGCCTCAAGATTCCCTCTGGCAGCCACTCGGCGTAGAGCAGAGCGGGTCATGATCTATTCCGATTCCAGGCGGCGTAGCCACTCGCGATCAATGGCTTCCGATTGGGCGAGTTCCTGCTCCACTAAATCCTGATCTGAGCGATAAATGACATCCTGTTCACGGATTTGCCGCTGCTGGGCATAGGCTTGAGCGGCCCGTAATTTGGCACGCAACTGGGGTGTGGGATTGGCCAAGAGATTAGCGAAGTGGTAGCGGCGGGCATTGCGATCGCGAATGCGTTGATTTTGCCACAGTAACCAGTAGTACCGCCCCAAGGGAACCCCCAAAAAGCCAATGCCATAGCCAAGTAAAATCCAAAAGATCGAGGCAACAAAGGCCACCAGTCCCCCCAGCTCTTGGGCGATCGCCCCATCTCCCAGCAGGTACCACAGCATCAGTGCACCGATGAGATTGACACAGCCCAAGCCAATGGCCACCATAACTTGCCAAGCGGGCGCCCGACTAAAGCGCCAGAGCTGCTCCTCCAAGATGGGGGGAAGTGTCGGCTGTGGCCCTTGGCGAGTTTGCGCCGTCGTTTGTAACTCAGGAAAGCAATAGATAATTTGCCCTGTCTCTGTAACCTGCGGACGACCATTAAAGTGGGTGAGCACAGGCAGCATGTACCACTCATCGTCCCCCGGATTGGTTTCTAAATCGAGATAGGGGGCAATTTGCTCTGCCGTAACTGCCCCGCCATTGTTGCGAATGACCTGGCCAATCAGCTGCCAGCGGCGTTCTTCAAGGTCAGCATTGGGATTGCCATCGCCAAAGAGGAAGGAATAGACCCCCTCAAAGAAGCTCATTTCCTCGCCATTTTCCCTTGATGGGGAGCGCGATCGCTGGGGGGAAGGATCGCCAAAGAAATACCAAAAGTCAGGAAAGACCCAAAAATTCAGGCCACCGCCCCCCCAAGAGCTGTCTTGGCCACGATCGTCACCGTCTCGGCCTTGACTGGAAAGGGCAATCAAAATGATGGCGATCGCCAG
>NZ_JACOMP010000194.1:0-12487 GCF_014466085.1 Thermosynechococcus sp. OHK43 | reverse complement strand
TTTTATTGTGTTAGTCTATTTATTTTGTATTTATTTGAATTTAAATTTTTTGAATTTATCGTATTTAATTGTATTTAATTTATCTTTAACTTATCGTATTTAAATCCTACTTAATCGTATTTATTTGAATTTGATTTGCACATCAAACAATGTACGCTGCAAAAAATTGTCCCAAGCTGGAACTGGCACTCACCAGTGTATGAAAGATCCGACTCCCGGCCTCATGTCCCGGCTGCAGGGGAAACATTCTTTGCCACGGTTCTGGTGGGTCCAACCATTGCCAATGACCACCGGCCGCATGGACAATTGGCCAAGCGGGGGCAAGATCCCAAATGCGAGGTGTGCGCTCAACGGCCCCGAGCGTATAACCAGCAGCAACGGTCAGCAAATTATAACTGGCGGATCCCAACATGCGAATTTTGCAGGGAAAGGAACGCTTGAGCACATCGGTGCTGCGGGCACAAAGACTAAAAAACGTCTGCAAATTTGGCTCACTGACCTTGACGCGAATGGGTTTCTCATTCAAATAGGCACCGTTGGCGTGATCAGGCGCTTGATAGAAGCCATGAAACGTTTGCTGCAAGCCGGGAACGTGCACATAGCCAAATACGGGTGTGCCTTGGTAGAGCAGACTTAGGGCAATACACCAAATGGGTAGACCATGACTATAGTTGGTCGTGCCATCAATGGGATCAATTATCCAACACCACTGTTCACCACCGTAGGTATGGTTTCCCTCTTCGCTCAGGTAGCCATGGTGGGGAAACTGCTGTTGCAGCATCGCAGTGATTTTCTGATCGGCCCAAAGGTCGGCGCGGGTAACAAGGCTGCCATCGGCTTTGCGATCGCTGGGGGACTGCCCTGCCCACTCCAGCAGACGAGGGGCAACCACCTGTTGAATCTGTTGACAAGTTTCCAGCACCTCAGACCAAAACCCTGAGTTCATTGGCTGTCTTCCACCGCGATACAATGAGCACGATCCTATACCCACTAGGCAATCTTCGTCCTGACTCCCCATGGCACAAACACTGGTCGTCAAAATTGGCACATCGAGCTTAACGGGGGGCAAAGAAGGAAACCTGGCCTTGGCCACCATTGCCCAACTGGTGGAGGTTCTGTGTCACTGTCAACGGCGGGGCGATCGCGTGGTGCTCGTCTCCTCTGGGGCGGTGGGCGTGGGTGCTATGCGCTTGGGCCTGACAGAACGTCCCCAACAATTAGCCCAAAAACAAGCAGTGGCAGCAGTGGGTCAAGGGCACCTGATGCGGATGTACGATGATCTCTTTGCGGTGCTGCGTCAGCCCATTGCCCAAATCCTGGTGACACGGCAAAATTTTGTCGATCGCCAGAGCTACCTGAATATCTACAACACGTTTCAAGCGCTGTTTGGACTGGGTGTCATTCCCATCGTCAATGAAAACGATACAGTGGCGGTGGATGAACTCAAGTTTGGTGACAATGATACCCTCTCAGCCCTTGTGGCGAGCCTTGTCGAAGCCGATTGGTTATTTCTGCTCACAGATGTCGATCGCCTCTATTCAGCGGATCCACGCATTGATAAGACAGCCGTTCCCATTGAGCGGGTGGTCTCCTTAGCCGAGTTAGCACACACCATTCAAATTGGGTCTGCTGGCTCCCCTTGGGGCACCGGCGGCATGGCCACCAAAATTCGGGCTGCGGAAATTGCCACAGAAGCCGGGGTGCGCACCGTTATTACCGATGGGCGATCGCCCACCAACCTCCTCAAAATCCTTGCGGGTGAAGCCTTGGGCACCCACTTTGAACCTCGTCCCAAAACCATCAATGCCCGTAAACGCTGGATTGCCCGTGCCCTCATTCCCAAAGGCGAGTTATGGCTAGACGAGGGTGCCGTTAAGGCAATTACCGTGGGTGGCAAGTCCCTCTTAGCAGCAGGCATTACCCGTGTGGAAGGGGAGTTTCAGGCTCAAGATGCCGTTAAGCTCTGTGACCCCGCAGGAGCTGAAATTGCCCGTGGCCTTGTCAACTACAACAGTGAAGAAATTCGTCGTGTGCAGGGGCAACAATCCACGGAATTGGCCAACATCCTCGGCTATGCCGGTGCCGATACAATTGTCCACCGTGACAACCTAGTGCTGACCCTGTAACCTTGTTCGGTTGCGCTAAAAAGGACGATAGGCAGTAGGTGCGGTAAAATTACTTACCAACTGTGACCGTTTATGCAGCGATTGGGGGTAGGTTTTGCATCTGGCATAGCCCCACCAAGGAACGCGTATTAAGACAGTACCTGATTGGTAGAAAAAGTATGGTTCAGTTCCACATCCAACCAGATAGCGAAATTCCTGCTTCAACTCAGCTCTTTAATCAAATTAGTTTTGCGATCGCTGCACGGCAATTTCCCCCAGGCTATCGTTTGCCCAGTACGCGGCAGCTGGCTATGCAAACCGGGTTGCACCGCAACACGATCAGCAAAGTTTACGAACGCCTTGAAGCCGCTGGTTTAGTCGTACCCCAAGTGGGGTCTGGCATTTATGTCCGTGCCCTTGGCCAAGAGGAAACCCGTCCCCGCCAGCGCCGACCCGCTGTTGTGCCTGTACACCGCATTGTTCAAGAAAGTGTGGACACCCTCCTCGAAATGGGCTATTCCTTAGGTCAAATTCGCGAGTTATTCCTTGCCGAGATTGATGCTCGCCAGAAAGCTGGGGTGAGGGTTTTGGTGACAGTGCCCCGCCACGATCAAGGGGCAGGTGAGCTGATTGTTCAGGAATTGCAACAACTTCTGCCAATTCCTGTGGAACTGGTTTTTCTTGAAGATTTAGCAGCAGTTCTCGATGGTGACACCTCGGCAACGGTAGTTACGGTGCGCTATTTTGCCAGCATGACGGAGGCCGTCACCCGCAATAGGGACGTGCGGGTATTTTTCATCGACATTTACAACTACCAGCGGGAACTGGAAGTAATACGGCAATTGCCGAAGGGCTCCTGCTTGGGGTTGGTCAGCCTCAGTTCCGGTACACTGGGTGTCGCAGAGGTAATGATCCACAGCCTGCGGGGGGATGAGCTCCTCTTGATGACGGCTCAAGCCAACGATAGCTATAAGCTGAATGCCCTTGTCCACCGCGCCCAGACAATCATTAGCGATCGCGCCAGTGGCGAACGAGTCAAAGCAGCCATTGCGGCGGCTCGCCATGAGTTGATTCGTATTCCCCGTCTCATTTGCTGCGAAAGCTACATTGATCCGCAGTCGGTTGAACTCCTGAAACGGGAAATTGGCCTGACGGAGGATCTTCCTCTCCAAGCCAAAGCCTCTTGACTCAGGGATTGAGAGCATTCAGCCTATAGGACAATTCCAGGGGGACTAGCTGATTTTGTGCTTGACCTTGCATTGCATCCAGTTGTAGGTTCGTAAGATGACCTAGGCCAGCAGCTAGACCACAGTACAGGAGGCAGACAGCACTGAGTTTTGGCCAATGCAAGCTCATAAAACGCCACATGAGTTGACTCCTCATTTGCAGAACTAACCACTCAATCAAGACCCCTGCCGCCAACTCACACCACAGCTCTTTTCCCAGGGATGGAACACAGTTGAAGCCGTCAAAGTCTCTAGAGGAGTGAAGCACCTCCCCCTTGGCTGCCCCACGTTTTAGAACGCTGTACCTAGGAAATCCCTTGAGAACTTCCTAGACTTGGGAAGTTGGCTTGAAAGGAGGGGTCACACCTAAAAAATTACTTTCAATTTTACTGACTGCCCTAAAAAGCCTACAGAGAGTGTTACAGTTGTTAAATTTATCAAATATGCGGCCAAGTCCTGAATTTCTAAGGACTTGAGAAAGATCAAGAAAGTCTTCTAAAATCATCTAAAAAATGTTAATTGTTTTTTTATTTTGGCTCAGCCAGCAAGCGTGGATACCCTTCCTGCAGTGCGGATTGTCCTCGTTGAACCCCAAGGGGAGATCAATATCGGCAGCATTGCCCGCGTCATGAAAAATATGGGGTTACAGCAGTTGTGGATGGTCAGTCCCCGCTGTGATCCGAAGGGAGAGCTAGCCCAGCGCTGGGCAGTTCATGCAGAGGATGTGCTGCAGCAAGCAAAAGTGACCGATTCCCTTGAGGCAGCGCTGGCGGATTGTCAGCGCGTCTTTGCCACCGTGGGGCGAGATGTGGCGGATTTGGCATTACCCTGTTGGACACCGCGTCAGGCAGCACCGCAACTCTTGGCTGTAGCGCAGTCGGCACTGGTGTTTGGGCGCGAGGATCGGGGGCTCACGAATGCAGAATTGGAGTGTGCCCAGGGTTTGGTGAAAATTCCTACGGCCAATACCTATCCATCTTTGAATCTGGCGCAAGCTGTTGCCGTATGCTGCTATGAGTTATGGTTGACGGCCTGCGACAGTGTGGGAACTTTTCCCCACAGGGATGCTGTTCCCTTTGAGCGGTTGCAGGGGTTTTATGACCATTTAGAGCAGGTGCTGCTCCAGATTGGTTTTTTGTATCCCCATACCGCTGCGAGTCGTATGACCAAGGTGCGATCGCTCCTCGGGCGCGCCTACCCCACCGAGGCCGAAGTGGCACTATTGCGGGGCATGGTTCGTCAGGTGGAGTGGGCGATTCAGCACGCAGCCACGATTCCTTCAGAGACCTTTCCTCTAAAGTAAATGGCATGGTTGCTCAGTCTCGTTCAATGGTTCAGTCCTCCGGTCTTTCCTCACTCCCTCGGCCAGTCACACCCCCGCCGCCGCCCCGTCCCAATTTGTTCTTGATTACTTTTCGCTGTGGCGTTAGTGGGGTGGCCCTTGCTGCGATGGTGGGCACACTCCTCTCTGTAGTGCACCCTCAGGATTTGTCCTTAAAGAACACAGCAGTGCAGGCGATCGCTCCTGAGGCACCAAGTCCAACCTTGCCCCCCGAACGCCCACTGACCAGCCTGCAACAGCAAATTCAACAACTGGTTACGCGTCAACCCAATCTGACGGCGGGGCTGTACTTTTTTAATCTAGATTCCGGTGCTTCCCTCAATGTCGGCGGTGATGAGGTTTTTCCTGCTGCCTCTACGATTAAGTTTCCCATTCTTGTTGCCTTTTTCAAGGCGGTGGATGAGGGACGAGTCAGGCTCCACGAACGCCTCACAATGCGCCCCGATCTCATCGCCCCTGAGGCCGGTACATTGCAATACCAAAAGCCCAACTCCCAGTACTCCGCCCTTGAGGTGGCAGAGTTAATGATTACGATTAGCGACAACACGGCAACGAATATGATCATTGATCGCCTTGAAGGCACCGCCGCGCTGAACCAACAGTTTCAGGAATGGGGCTTAGAAAATACGGTGATCCACAATCTGCTGCCCGATATGAAGGGCACCAACACCACTAGTCCCCGGGATTTGGCAACGCTGATGCTCAAAGTTGGTCAGGGGGAAATTCTCTCGCCCCGTAGTCGCGATCGCCTGCTAGACATTATGCGGCGCACGGTCACTAATACGCTCTTGCCCGCTGGTCTTGGCAAAGGGGCCACCATTGCCCACAAAACGGGAGATATTGGTATTGTGGTTGGGGATGCGGGCATGGTAGATATGCCCAATGGCCAACGCTATGTAGCTGCAATGATGGTGAAACGCCCCTACAATGATCCCCGAGGGAGTGAACTGATTCGCCAAGTCTCGCGGATGGTTTACCAAGCCTTTGAGAAACTTTCTCCCGCTCAGCTTTAGATGGTGCAGCCCCTCCTAACCTTAAGGAATGTGTGCCGCTCCTTTGGTGGCCTCAAGGCTGTTGATCGGGTATCCTTTAGCGTTGAAACGGGTGAAATTTTCGGCATTATTGGCCCCAATGGTGCCGGTAAAACCACCCTTTTTAACCTCCTGACGGGGTTAATTCCTCTTACTTCAGGGGAAATCCTGTTTCAGCAGCAGCCTTTGCACCGGCTTAAGCCTCACCAGATTGCTGCTTTGGGGATTGCCCGCACGTTTCAAAATATTCGCCTCTTTCCGGAGATGAGTGTTTGGGAGAATGTTCGCCTGGGACAGCATCTCCATGCCCCTGCCAGTTTTCGGGCCAACCTTTGGGGGGCGCCCTCTGTACGCTATGCTCAGGAACGCTTGGAGAATCGCGCCAAGGAACTCCTCTACTGGGTCAATCTCTACGAGCGGCGCCACGAGCGAGCAGGCAACTTACCCTATGGTGAACAACGCCGCCTTGAACTGGCGCGTGCCTTGGCACTGCAACCACGCTTGCTCTTGTTGGATGAACCGGCTGCGGGCATGAATCCCAAGGAAAAGCAAGAGCTCTGTGAGTTGATTCGCCGCCTCAAGGAGACCTTTGAACTGACCGTAATTCTCATTGAGCACCATGTGCCCTTGGTGATGAGTTTGTGCGATCGCTTGGCCGTATTAGACTTTGGTCAACTCATTGCCCTAGGAGATCCCCTGAGGGTGAAAAATGATCCCAAGGTGATTGAGGCCTATCTTGGCGGTGATGTTTAAGTCAACAGAGTCCTATTTCCAAGGCCGAACGGCCCTTCTGGCCACGAAGCACGGCAAAGAACAGGTGATTGCCCCTGCCCTTGCCCGCCTAGGGGTGACGGTTGTGGTTGCCAGTGATTTTGATAGCGATCGCTTTGGTACCTTTAGCCGTGAAATTCCCCGCTGTGGCACCCAAGCGGAGGCGGCGCTTGCTAAGGCAGAAGCGGTGCTGGCGCAAACGGATGCCGACTTAGTCATTGCCAGTGAGGGGAGCTTTGGCCCCCATCCTCAATTTCCGATGCTCCCGAGCGATCGCGAACTCATCCTTCTTTTAGATCGCCGCCATGATCTGGTATTGCGGGGGGAGGTCCTCTCCCTAGACACTAACTTTAGCCATGCCACCGTCAGTAATCTTGAAGAGGCCTTGGCCTTTGGAGCCCGGGTCGGCTTTCCATCCCATGGTTTAATTGCGATGGCCCCGGCTGAGCCGCTGCCCAATACGCCAATTTTCAAAGGGATTCAAAGCGAGGAACAGTTGCAAAGGGCGATCGCCACCCTGCAAACCCATAGCTCCACCCTTCACCTTGAAACCGATATGCGTGCCCACATGAACCCCACGCGCATGCAGGTGATAGCTCAAGCTGCTGCTGACCTTGTTCAAGGAATGGCTCAGGGCTGTCCCCAGTGTGGTTCGCCGGGGTTTGTGGCTCGTGAGCACCTGCCGGGGCTCCCCTGTGAACTGTGTGGGGCACCCACAAGTGCAATCAAAGCTAGCCGTTACCGCTGTCAACGCTGTTTATACGAGCTCACGCTACCTGTCCCGGAAACCGCTGCCGATCCCAGTCAATGCTACTTCTGCAATCCCTAGGCAAAGACTTGGTATAATCCCTATACAGTCCCTTCTACTTCGGCACCGATGGAGTCATCCTATCGTCTGCATTCCTAGCGCATGTTTGAGGAGTGATCCATGACACCTCGCTATCTGCCCGCTCTTGCCCTTGCTGCAGTAATTCTCAATCTTGGGAGTATAGCCTTTGCCCAGAGTGCAAACACGAATAACCCAATGGAGGGCTGGCAGCAAAACGGCAATGCCAACGATCTAAGCACCATTCTCAATCCCCAGAATGGTAGCTTTTCTGTGCCCGGACTGATGAATCGGCTGCGTTTGATGGATGGTCGTGATCCCAACGAAGTGATGGCAGATCAAATGGAAAATCTCAATGCTGAAGCGGAGGCCTTTCGCAAACGGCAGCAGCAACAATTCCAAAATCTAACGCTGACGCCCTAGGACGGGGATGCTATGTCCCCAAGGGTATTGATTTTGGGCTTAGGTCATTGGGGACAAACACTGGCATACCTATTTGAGCAACGGGGGTGTAGAGTTTCCTGCTGGGGGCGATCGCAGGGGGCGCTTTCGGCTGCTCTTTTCCAGGACATTCATTTGCTGGTTTCGGCTCTCCCTATCAAAGCGGTACGGGAAGTGGCTGCCCAAGTTAGCCGCCTTCACCTCCCCTTGGGAATCATTCTTGTGAGTGCCACAAAAGGCCTAGAATCAAAAACCTTTGCCACAGCGGCGGATATTTGGCAAACTTACTGTCCACATCACGATCTTGTGGTGCTTTCGGGACCCAACCTAGCCAGTGAAATCCAGCAGGGATTGCCGGCAGCAGCCGTGGTGGGGGGCAATCTAGCAGCGACCAAGCAGGTTCAAGATTGCTTGGGCAGTCCCACGTTTCGCCTCTACAGCAATGAGGACCGGCGGGGTGTTGAAATGGGGGGCATCTTCAAAAATGTGATTGCGATCGCCTGTGGCGTCAATGATGGCCTCGGTCTTGGCGTCAATGCCCGCTCTGCCCTGATTACCCGCGGACTGGTGGAAATGGTGCGGGTGGGTACCCACTGGGGCGGACAAGTGGAAACCTTCTACGGCCTTTCAGGATTAGGGGATCTGCTTGCCACCTGTACGAGTGCCCTCAGTCGCAATTATCAAGTGGGGTGGCATCTTGCCCAGGGTAAGTCCCTCTCCCAAGCCCTAGCCTTGACCAAGGGCACTGCTGAAGGGGTGAACACTGCTCAGGTGCTCTGCACCTATGCTCAGCAGCATCAGTTAGATATTCCGATCACTGCAATGGTGAATGCTGTTCTAGGTGGCTCTCTCACGCCTCAGGCTGCCCTCAATTGTCTTTTGGAGCGTCCCTTCAAGCCTGAGGTTATTCCTGGACAGTAGTTTTCGGCGTTGGTTCTGAGCTGGGTTCCCCTAAGGCAGCAGGCGCGGTTTCACTCACAGGGATGGCCACGGGAGGACGGTCAAGGCTGAGCATCAAACCGGTTGCCGTTGGCTCAACAGGTAGAGGAGATACCTCTGGCTCAATGCGGGCAGGACTTGTGATAGCCACCGGCAGACTGGAAAAGGGATTGGGCATTAGGCCGCTCAGCATTGCCACGAAGGATGCCGCTAGTGTTACCCCGGCACTCCCCAGGACCCAAATGCGACGGCGGTGATTGGCCTTAGCAATGACTTGGGCTGCTAAATGATCCGCCGGGCAGGGGGTTAAGGGCACTGGCAATTCCTGCATCTGCTGCTTGAGGTTCAGGAGTCGCCGATAGAGGTGTTGGGCTTCCGAATCAGTAGCCAGCCATGCTTCCACCTGTTGCCGTTCTGCAGCGGTCACTTCACCATCAAGGTAGGCGCTCAGGAGTTCAAAGGTATCGCGTTTGCAGTGATCAAGTTCGTCCATCATAGAGGTCTGTCCTTGCAGGAAAAGGGTAGGGGTGATTCGCCTTAGGTTGAAGGGAGATCCAGGTGAGCTTGGAGTTCGAGTTGGAGTCGCTGTCGGGCCCGGGCAATTCGCGATTTCACGGTTCCGAGGGAAACCCCGGTGATTTGGGCAATTTCTTCGTAGGAGAGGCCTTCAATTTCCCGGAGGACAATCGTTGTCCGAAAGGCTTCCGGTAGGTTGGCGATCGCTCGCCGTAATTGATCATAGAATTCATCCGTGCGCAACCGCTCATCGGGACTGGCATCACTGGCGGCAAGTTCCCAGCTCATTTCACCCTCTTGGGTTTTCAGGGGCGCATCCAGCGAAAGGGGCGGTTGATGGCGTTTGCGTTTGCGCAACTCATCGTAAAACAAGTTGGTGGCAATGCGACTGAGCCAACCCCGAAATTTACTAGTGTCTTGCAATTTGTGAATGTTGCGATAGACTCGAATCCAGACTTCTTGCACCAGGTCGGCGCGATCGTCCCAGTCGGGTGCAAGGTGATAGATAATTCGCTCCACATGGGATTGGTATCGCCGCAACAATTCAGTAAAGGCAGCGCGATCTGGGGTTCTGCCGGCTTGACAGCGCACAACCAACTCTTGGGCTGTAAGTTTTGTCAGTGGCACCGTCACCCGAGCACTGGTCTCCTCACCACGTGTCCAAGCAAGGGGAAGACTGGATGTCATGAATACAATCGACCTCAGACCCATCGCTTTTCATGACGCCCTTGCCCCTAGGATGTTCCTTGATCCGTTATAGCTTGCCAAGGACATTTTCATGGGTTCTATTTTGGCTGCGCCTCTGTTAATGTTTCCTTAACGTTGGTGAATCTAGATTAAAATCTTTATTGTAGCGGCGATCGCTCTTTGGACGCGCTACACAAGCACTCAACGCGCGGCTCAATGTAACCCCTTTTCCTAATTACCGCCCCTCACCACTATGCTCTGGATCCGCATTGCCAGTGGACTTGTCGCGATCGTCCTTACGCTGCTGATGACCTTCCTAGGTGGTTGGTATTTTTGTCTGGGGATTGGGGCGCTAATTTATCTGGGGCAGCTGGAATATTTTGAACTAGCCCGTGCGAAGGGGAGTGCACCGGCCGCTAAAACGACGCTAGTCGTCAGTCAGGTGCTTCTGATGACTTCCCTACTGCGGCCTGATCTTGCGGACGCCGTCTTTCCGGTGGCGGGCACCTTCATTTGTTTTTACCTATTGTTTCAACCCAAGCTGGCCTCGATCGCCGATATTTCCACCTCAATCATGGGGTTGTTTTATGGCGGCTATTTGCCCAGCTATTGGGTGCGCCTGCGGGGGCTAGAACAGCAGTCAACCCTGCCCTTAGGGGGCTTCTGGCCAGAACGGTTGCAACTGACAGCCTTTCCCTTGGGATTACAAGTGACGCTGTTGGCCTTTGCCTGTATTTGGGCGGCAGATATTGGTGCCTATGCGGTTGGTAAGCTCTTTGGCCGCACCCGCCTCTCTCACATCAGTCCCAAGAAAACCGTGGAAGGAGCTATGTTTGGTGTCTTGGGGAGCGTAGGCGTCGCCCTTTGGGGAGCGTACTCCCTCGCCTGGCCCCTCCCTTGGCTTGCGGGAGCCCTGTTTGGTCTGATGATTGGGATTGCCAGCCTATTGGGCGATTTAACCGAATCAATGATGAAACGGGATGCCGGCGTCAAAGATTCTGGGCAGTTGATTCCGGGACATGGCGGCATTTTGGACCGCGCCGATAGCTACGTATTCACAGCACCCTTGGTCTTTTATTTTGTAACGCTCCTCTTGCCAATTTTGGCTTTCCATTGATTCGGCTGGAGGCGCTCCCAGCACACTCGATCGCTGCCCCCATAGACTTCGGCATTGAATACTGGCATCAGCACCGATAGCAGCGCCCTGTTGCTTTAACTTTAATTATTGGCAATTATTGGCAGTCATAAACAATCCATCCAGGGCAATACAGGTCTCGTGTGTCGAAGACGAAGATAAAACAGTGAATTTACGATGGTATCCTTTGCAACTCTTGTCAAGTCTATTCTCAAACAGCTCAGCGCTGGTGACTACCCCGTCCTAAATTCTCAACTGTTCTTCAAAATCTGGTTGACCTAGATGCTCGACCAAGGGTTAAGCAGCATGAGAGCCTTATTTGATCGCTTGAATCATTCAGGGATTAGGGTGGACATCTCCACTTTTTCGAACGCTAAAAAACTCAGGACAGCACCTTATTTGAGGGGATTGACACTCATCTGACGTTTCAAGGGCAAAAGAGACATCGTTCTTCCAGTCTGATGGTGTTTTCTATCAATTCAACCTTCGACCAGACATTTGATCTGACCAGACATTTGATCTAATGATCTAAAGCTGACGTCAAGCCAAATGAAAGCGGGACCTATAAGGGCAGTCCAGCCAGAGCCCCCCTAGAAAGTCCTCTCTAGGTAGCTAGGTAGGACAACTGTAGCACAACCCATTTGCAAGCACCTAGTCCAGATTATTATTTTGTTTCTGTAAAATTTTAGAGCCGTGACTTCCTAGGGGCTCAATTCCTCTGTAGAACTGGGTTTCAGGGAAATTCAAGCACCTCACAAATCTGCTAGCCTTAAGGCTGATGGTGTCTGGATTGGGCAAAATTCCTGAGCTAGGAGAATATTTGAATCCAGAGGTGCTTGATCCACCCCCTACAGATCAGGAAAGACAACCTGCACATCGGGATGGACTAAATGGTGCTGCTTGACCACTAAACCCTTGGCAAGAGCAGGGGAGAGCTCGAGGGCGCGATCGCCATGATCGGCGAGGCAAAGGATATAGGGCAGGGTGCTATTCGTCAGGGCTTGGGTTGCTGTCCAAGGCACCGCTCCCGGCATATTGGGCACGCCATAGTGAACCACACCAAAGGCGGTATAGGTGGGGTTGGAATGGGTCGTGGGTCGCAGTGTTTCCACACAGCCCCCCTGATCCACCGCCACATCAATAATGACTGCTCCGGGCTGCATCCTTTGCACAAGGGACTTGGGCACCAAACAGGGAGGACGCTGACCCGGCACCAGAACAGCACCAATCACTAAGTCCGCTGCGGGCAATCGCTCAGCAATCACATGAGAACTGCTGTAGAGGTACTCTACCCGTGCGCCAAAGAGGGTTTCTAGGTACTTGAGGCGCTCGACATTGATATCGAGAATGCTCACCTGTGCCCCCAATCCCACGGCCATCCGTGCGGCTTCTGTGCCGACGACACCGCCCCCCAGAATGACCACTCGCCCCGGCCGCACCCCCGGAATGCCGCTCAGGAGTACTCCCC
>NZ_JACOMP010000012.1:0-17029 GCF_014466085.1 Thermosynechococcus sp. OHK43 | reverse complement strand
GCTCCACGATGTCCACAAACAACTGGCCAGTTCACCCCCAAGATCCCGTCCCCTCGATCAAGCCCTCAAAACAGTGCATGGGATTGGCGAACAGCTCCGCTGCGTCGTAGGCGATCGCCCTGCGGCGAAATTGGCAAAACTCGGGCTTTATACGGTTGCGGATCTCATTTACTACTTCCCCCGCGATCACATTGACTATGCGCGCCAAGTCCCGATTCGGCAACTCCAAGCTGGGGAGACCGTCACCCTTGTGGGTAAAGTCCGCCGCTGCAACTGTTTTACCAGTCCGCGCAATGCCAAGCTGACCATCCTAGAAATTATTCTTCAAGATCGCACCGGAGAAATTCGCCTGAGTCGTTTCTATGCCGGGGCTCGCTATGCCCAACGGGGATGGCAAGAGCAGCAAAAGCGCCTCTACGCCCCCCAGACCCTTGTGGCCGCCTCTGGCCTCGTGAAGCGGACGAAGTACGGCCTCACCCTTGAGGATCCAGAGTTGGAAGTGCTGGATCATGCTGGGGCAGAAATAGACTCCCTCACCATTGGCCGGATTGTGCCCGTCTATCCACTGACGGAGGGGATATCGCCCGAGGTGATTCGCCGTGCGGTCGCTCGCATTCTGCCCTTGGTGCAAGGCTATCCTGATCCCCTACCGCAAGCGCTACGCCAACGTCACCAACTCATGCCCCTAGACATGGCGCTGCGTCACATACACTTTCCGCCAGATCAAACCCAACTGAGTCTGGCACGGCGGCGGCTGATTTTTGATGAATTCTTTTATCTGCAATTGGGGCTACTCCAACGGCGGCGACAGCAGCAACAGCAGGCCAGTGCCCCCCTCAAGCCCCAAGGGGAACTCATTGAGCAGTTTTACCAACGGTTGCCCTTTCAACTCACAGGGGCACAGCAGCGGGTAGTGGCGGAAATTTTGGCGGATTTAGAGCAGCCGATTCCCATGAATCGCCTTCTCCAAGGGGATGTGGGGTCAGGGAAAACCGTTGTTGCCGTGATTGCCCTATTGGCGGCAGTGCAGTCTGGCTACCAAGGGGCACTGATGGCGCCCACGGAGGTTCTGGCAGAGCAGCACTATCGCAAGCTCTTTGAGTGGCTTACCCCCCTCCATGTGCCGGTGGAACTGCTCACGGGCTCCGTACGCACAACCAAGCGACGCCGGATTCTCGATCAATTGGCAACGGGGGAATTGCCGGTGCTGGTGGGTACCCATGCTCTTATCCAAGAGGGGGTGAGGTTTCAGCGGCTCGGTCTAGTGGTGATTGATGAACAGCACCGCTTTGGGGTAGCCCAACGGGCAAAGCTACAAGCCAAGGGAGTCCTGCCCCATGTGCTGACCATGACGGCGACACCGATTCCCCGCACTCTTGCGTTGACTCTCCATGGAGATTTAGATGTTAGTCAAATTGATGAATTGCCCCCCGGTCGGCAGCCAATTCAAACAACCATCTTGGGACGGGGCGATCGCTCCTGTGCCTACGATTTAATCCGCCGTGAAGTCGCCCAAGGGCGTCAGGCCTACATTGTCCTGCCTTTGGTTGAGGAATCGGAAAAAGTGGATTTGAAATCCGCCATTGCCGAGCACAAGCGATTACAAACGGAGATTTTTCCCAATTTTCGGGTAGGACTCCTCCACGGTCGCATGGCATCTAGTGAGAAGGATGCAACGATTCAAGCCTTTGCCCAGGGGCAACTGGATATTCTTGTGGCTACCACGGTGATTGAGGTGGGAGTGGATGTCCCTAATGCTACAGTGATGCTCATTGAAGATGCTGAACGCTTTGGCCTATCACAACTCCATCAACTGCGGGGGCGGGTGGGGCGGGGTGCCCAACAGTCCTATTGTCTTCTGCTGCTCAATAGTGCTCGCAATGATGCTGCCAGGCAACGGCTGAATGTGCTGGCCCAGTCTCAGGATGGATTCTTTATTGCGGAGATGGATCTGCGGCTGCGGGGGCCAGGGGAGGTGTTAGGGACGCGGCAATCGGGATTACCAGACTTTGCTCTAGCTAGCCTTGTTGAGGATCAAGATTGCCTAGAAGCGGCACGATTGGCAGCGACTGAACTGATCGCAGAGGATCCTGAGTTACGGAGCTATCCTCTGCTGCAAGCCGCTCTCCAGCAACGGCGCGATCGCCTCCGCGAGACTATGATGAACTAAACTCCCGCCTTCAGGAGGGATATGTTAAATTTAGTTAAGAACCTGATAAAAAGCGCCGCCAATGAAAGTCTCTTGGAAAACTGCTCTCCTTTGGTCAATACCCCTACTGCTCATTGGGATTCTCCTATGGCAAGGGGTGAGCAACTTTATGCTCAATCAAAGTCAGCCTCCCCTGAATACTGCCAGTACGCGCATGAGCTATGGGCGATTCCTCACCTATCTAGATGCGGGTCGCATTAGTAAAGTCGACATTTTCGATAATGGTCGCACCGCCATTGTGGATGTCTCTGATCCGGAATTGATTAACGGCCGCCCCCTGCGGGTACGGGTAGATATGCCGGGGACAGCGCCAGAAGTCATTAGTAAACTGCGCGAGCAGCACGTAGAAATTGATGTGCATCCAGCTCGCAATGATGGTGCCCTGTTGGGTCTGTTGGGTAATTTACTCTTCCCCATCTTGCTTTTGGGCGGACTCTTTTTTCTTTTCCGCCGCTCCAGCAATGTGCCAGGGGGACCGGGCCAAGCGATGAACTTCGGCAAATCTCGCGCCCGCTTTCAAATGGAGGCCAAAACCGGCGTGATGTTTGATGATGTCGCTGGTGTTGATGAAGCCAAGGAAGAACTGCAAGAAGTGGTTACCTTCCTGAAGAAGCCGGAGAAATTTACAGCAGTCGGTGCTCGCATTCCCAAGGGGGTGCTGCTGGTGGGGCCGCCGGGCACTGGCAAAACGATGCTGGCCAAGGCGATCGCGGGTGAGGCAGGCGTCCCTTTCTTCTCCATTTCGGGCTCAGAATTTGTCGAGATGTTTGTTGGCGTCGGTGCTTCCCGCGTCCGGGATCTCTTCCGCAAAGCGAAAGAAAATGCCCCCTGCTTGATCTTTATTGATGAGATTGATGCCGTGGGTCGCCAGCGGGGTGCGGGGATTGGCGGTGGCAACGATGAGCGGGAGCAAACCCTCAACCAACTCCTCACAGAAATGGATGGCTTTGAGGGCAACACAGGCATCATTGTTATTGCTGCTACAAACCGTCCCGACGTCCTTGATGCAGCGCTGCTGCGTCCCGGTCGCTTTGACCGGCAAGTCATTGTCGATACCCCTGACATTAAGGGTCGTTTGGCAATTCTCAAGGTACACGCCCGCAACAAAAAACTGGCGCCCGAAGTGTCCTTAGAAGCCATTGCTCGCCGTACGCCCGGCTTTACCGGTGCCGATTTGGCCAACCTCCTCAATGAAGCAGCGATTCTCACGGCCCGTCGTCGCAAGCCGGCGATCACGATGCTGGAAATTGACGATGCCGTGGATCGGGTTGTTGCTGGTATGGAGGGCACACCACTGATTGATGGCAAGAGCAAACGTCTCATTGCCTACCATGAAGTGGGTCATGCCATTGTCGGTACGCTGCTCAAGGATCACGATCCGGTGCAAAAGGTAACCTTGGTGCCCCGTGGTCAAGCCCGGGGTCTTACTTGGTTCATGCCCTCAGAGGATTCAGGGCTGATCTCGCGATCGCAACTCATGGCGCGGATGGCTGGTGCCCTGGGCGGCCGGGCAGCTGAATACGTTGTCTTTGGCGATGCTGAAGTCACCACCGGCGCAGGCAATGATCTACAACAGGTAACGGCAATGGCGCGGCAGATGGTGACTCGCTTCGGGATGTCTGACCTTGGGCCGCTGTCTTTAGAAACCCAAAATGGCGAAGTGTTTCTCGGGCGCGATTTGGTGTCTCGAACCGAATACTCTGAGGAAATTGCCGCTCGCATTGATGCCCAAGTGCGGGAATTAGTGCAGCACAGCTACGAACTGGCCATTAAGATCATTCGCGAAAACCGGGTCGTCATTGACCGCCTGGTGGATCTACTGGTGGAAAAAGAAACCATTGATGGTGAAGAATTCCGCCAGATTGTTGCTGAGTACACCGTAGTTCCCGATAAAGAGCGATTTGTGCCCCAACTGTAGGGCACAAACATTATCCCCATCCCTGCTCCCCCAATTTACCCTGGGGGATTTTTTATGACTAGGACACCTAATCTCAGGGAAGCCCCCAATGGCTCACTCTGGATTCGAGTTTCTACCCTTGAGCAAGGCAATCCACTCTTCCACTTGGGCTGCGGCAATCCCGCGACATCCCAATCCAAAAGCCAGGGCGATCGCCACCGCAATTGAACCAAAAAGAAGGCCAAAGGCAAGGTTCACAATACTGGTAGCAACGCCCATGTGCTGGAGTGCCATTGCCCCCACAAACGTCATGATGGCAATTCGGGCCGCTTGGCCTAGAAAGCGGGCCTGGGAGGTTCCAGAAGCGGCGAGAATCCGAAACGCCAAATTGGCAAAGTATAGGCCCACGGCCAAGATGAGGATACCCACCAGTACCCGACCGAGGATGATCATCAAGGCGCTGACAAAGGCAGTCAGGGCAGGGATATCCAGCACATCCACAGCCGCGATCGCCCCAAAAAACATTGTTCCCACCAAAGTAACAATGCCAACCACTTCAGACGGTTGGCGCCAATGGGCAGGACGCTCCGCAGGTTCTACAGCCGTGGCAGGCAGAGATTCAATGCCCAACCAGACAAGAACCTGATCAAACCCAATTGTTTGCAGGAAGTTTTGCACCATCTCAGCCACAAAGCGACCGATGACATAGGCCAAAATGAGAATAATTGCGGCCGTAAAAATTCTTGGCAAGGCCGTCAGCACTTCATTGAGCATTGCCGTTGCCGGTGCCGTAATGGCTTGAATTTGCAGCGCCTCAAGGCTAGCGATCGCCGTCGGAATCAAAATTAGGACATAGATGATTGTACCGATAACCGTTGCCAGGGATTCACCCAGACTAGCCTGCCCTAGGCCCAAACGCTGGCCAATGCGTTGAATTCCCATAGATGTCATTAAGTTAATGACTAAGCTGCGCACAATTCGCGCAATAAACCAGCCAACAATAGCAATGATTACTGCCTTCAATATAAAGGGCAGTGTCCCTAGGATATCGTTTAAGAGATTTTGCACAGGCTGCAGCGAGCCTTCTAGATTAAGCACCCCTAAAATCAAGGGCAGAAAGAAGAGAAACACAAACCAGTAGAGAGTATTTCCCAACATCTCAGCCACAGACATTGTGGGAGTCCCCTCTGGAGTGTCCTCTTTTCCAGATTCCAGCGGTAATGAACGATCCAAATTGAGAGAACGGGCAGATTGAGTCACGAGCATTTTCGATATGGTTGCCACGACCCAAGCCAAATCCAAAAGCAGAATAGCAACCCCTAGTTTTGGCAGGAAAGTAAAAATTTGATTCAGAAAAGCATTGAGAGGCTGGGAAACTATTGTGAGTCGCAGCGCATCCAAGAAGGCCACCACTCCCAGCAAAAAGATGATCCAAAAAACAACTCCTGAGAGAATTGCTGTTAGTGATAGGTTTCGCAGCGATTCATTCTCACCCAAGAACTGGCTCAACCATTCATCAAGACGCAGCCGCTTCAAAATTGATCTTGTTACCCTTGCCAAAACAATTGCAACAATCCAACCAATGAATAACAAAGCAAGTGCGATGATCACCCGCACTAAAAGCCCCCACCAATTATCCAGACCTAAGGTAAGGCCAGCTGAATTTTCACCAACTATCTGAGAAGGTTCTGCAAGATCGACTTGTGCCAATAACTGTTCAATATAGTTTCTGTACGGAAATGTAGAAATAATAAAGAATGCGAGCTTACCCTGCATTACTCGTATCTCCAGTGAGAGCAGCAAAAACTAACCGAGAAATTCAGTCCTATAATAACAATGAAGTCAAGTTTCTGAAAACAGATTTTAAGTAAATCTTTAGGATACTGAGATACATTACAAGTTGCTAACCTTTAGTGCAATAAAGCTCTATTCCATAGAAGGAGATACAAAAAGATAAGAAACTAAAAGCAAACTACAGTTAACCGTGTTGACATGTCCAACGCAGCAGCCCATTGAATCGCCTCACCCACCGTTCCCTTGGGCATTCAATAATCAATAATGACTGAACCGTGTCCTTTGCCCTGCCCATAAAACTAGACTTTTGTCAAGTTATTGTCAATCTCTCAAGGGATTTGTGCCTCCAGTCACTCGGTCACCTTCTCCATAGGAAACAAAAATCCCCCACCACAGAGGCAGGGGACTAACAAAAGCTAACTAGTGAGTGGATCAACCAAACTTGGCTGCGGTTGAAGCAATTAGGAAGGCCGCATAGGTCAAGACATAGCCAACGCTGAAGTGTGCCAGACCCACCAACCGGGCTTGAACAATCGACAGCGCCACAGGCTTATCTTTCCAACGCACAAGATTGGCCAAGGGAGTGCGCTCGTGCGCCCATACCAAGGTCTCAATCAGCTCTTGCCAATAACCACGCCAGCTAATCAGGAACATGAAGCCCGTAGCCCACACCAAGTGACCAAACAGGAACATCCATGCCCACACCGACAGGTTATTGGTGCCGAAGGGATTGTAGCCATTGATGAGCTGGGACGAGTTCAGCCACAGGTAGTCTCGCAGCCAACCCATGAGGTAGGTAGAGTTTTCATTGAACTGGGCCACATTGCCTTCCCAAACACCCAAGTGTTTCCAGTGCCAATAGAAGGTTACCCAGCCAATGGTGTTCAGCATCCAGAACATCGCCAGATAGAAGGCATCCCATGCGGAAATATCGCAGGTACCACCACGGCCAGGCCCATCGCAGGGGAAGGCATAGCCGAAGTCTTTCTTATCTGGCATCAGTTTGGAGCCACGGGCATCCAACGCACCTTTGACCAAAATCAGAGTGGTAGTGTGCAAGCCTAGGGCAATGGCATGGTGCACCAAGAAGTCCCCAGGGCCAATCGTTAGGAACAAGGAGTTGGTACCACTATTGATGGCATCGAGCCAGCCGGGTAGCCAGACGTTGCCATAGTTCGGCCAAGCAGTGCTGGCAATGCTATCGGGATTCGACAGCAATGTATCAAACCCATAGAGTAGTTTTCCATGAGCTGCTTGAATGAACTGGGCAAAGACCGGCTCAATCAAGATCTGCTTCTCAGGGGTACCAAAGGCCACCACCACATCGTTGTGGACATAGAGCCCCAAGGTGTGGAAGCCCAAGAAGAGGGACACCCAGCTCAGGTGCGAAATGATCGCCTCTTTGTGTTGCAGCACCCGATCCAACACATTGCCCTTATTTTGGGCGGGATCATAGTCCCGCACTAGGAAGATAGCACCATGGGCAAAGGCACCCACCATCAAGAAGCCAGCAATGTACTGGTGATGGGTATAAAGGGCAGCCATGGTTGTGTGGTCCTGGGCAATGAAGGCATAGGGTGGCAGTGAGTACATGTGTTGTGCCACCAAGGAGGTGATCACACCCAAGCAGGCTAAGTGCCAACCCAACTGGAAGTGCAGTGAGTTGTTATAGGTTTCATAGATGCCTTGGTGAGGCATATTGAAGGGGCCTTCCACCTTAGTGCCAAAGAAGTCCTTGGCATCCATCATCTCTTTAATACTGTGGCCAATCCCAAATTGGGTGCGGTACATGTGACCCGCCACAATAAAGAGCACCGCAATGGCAAGGTGGTGGTGAGCCATATCCGTGAGCCACAGGGACTCCGTTTGAGGATGGAAACCACCCAAGAAGGTGAGAATCGCGGTGCCAGCACCCTGTGCCGTGCCAAAGAGGTGGTTAGCCGTGTCAGGGTTTTGGGCATAGACGCCCCAGTTCCCCGTAAAGAAAGGTGCTAGACCGGCGGGGTGGGGCATGGTGCTAAGGAAGTTATCCCAGCCCACGTGCTGACCACGGGACTCAGGAATGGCTACGTGAATCAGGTGGCCTGCCCAAGCTAAGGAGCTAACCCCAAATAGACCTGCCAAGTGGTGGTTCAACCGCGATTCAGCATTTTTGAACCAAGAGAGGCTAGGACGGAATTTGGGTTGCAAGTGCAGCCAGCCAGCAAAGAGAGCCAGCGAAGCCAGAATCAGCAGGAAGATGGCACCTTGGTACAGGTCACCGTTGGTGCGCATACCGATGGTGTACCACCAGTGATAGACACCAGAGTAGGCAATGTCCACAGGGTTAGAAGCCCCAGCTTGGGTGAAAGCGTCCACTGCGGCTTTGCCAAATTGGGGATCCCAGATCGCATGGGCGATGGGACGGGTGTTAACAGGGTCTTGAACCCATTGCTCAAAGTTCCCCTGCCACGCAACG
Organism: Thermosynechococcus sp. OHK43; assembly: GCF_014466085.1. Classification (NCBI taxonomy): domain Bacteria; kingdom Bacillati; phylum Cyanobacteriota; class Cyanophyceae; order Acaryochloridales; family Thermosynechococcaceae; genus Thermosynechococcus; species Thermosynechococcus sp. OHK43. The sequence goes on along the minus strand of NZ_JACOMP010000012.1, from coordinate 8,671 downwards.
TGGAATAAGCTACCAGACACCCACAGGAAGATGATGGCCAGATGTCCAAAGTGGGAGGCAAAAATCTTTTGGTAAAGATTCTCCTCAGTCATGCCATCGTGGCTTTCAAAGTCGTGAGCCATGGCGATGGCGTACCAAATCCGGCGTGTGGTCGGATCCTGTGCGAGGTCTTGGCTAAACTTCGGAAATTTAGTTGCCATAGTTGGTTATCTCCTCCTCGCCCCTATCCTACAGAAATAATTCGAGCTAGGAAGAATGCCCAAGTGGTGGCAATCCCCCCTAGGAGGTAATGGGCTACACCGACGGCACGGCCTTGAATGATGCTCAGGGCACGGGGCTGAATGGCCGGTGCAACTTTCAGTTTGTTGTGGGCCCAAACAATGGACTCAATCAGCTCTTGCCAGTAGCCGCGGCCACTGAAGAGGAACATGAGGCTGAAGGCCCAAATGAAGTGAGCACCCAAGAACAACAAACCATAGGCGGATAGGGCTGAACCATAGGAGCCAATCACCTGAGAAGCTTGTGCCCACAGGAAATCCCGTAGCCAGCCATTGATGGTGATGGCACTTTGGGCAAAGTTACCGCCCGTGATGTGAGATACCGTACCATCGGGGGCAACAGTACCCCAGACATCCGACTGCATCTTCCAACTAAAGTGGAAAATCACAACGGAGATGCAGTTGTACATCCAGAACAGACCCAAGAAGACGTGATCCCAACCAGAGACTTGGCAGGTGCCGCCACGACCGGGACCATCGCAGGGGAAGCGGAAGCCTAAGTTGGCTTTATCGGGAATCAGGCGAGAGCTGCGGGCAAAGAGTACGCCCTTCAGCAGAATCAGCACTGTCACGTGAATGGTGAAAGCGTGAATATGATGCACCATGAAGTCGGCAGTTCCCAAGACAATGGGCATCATGGCCACTTTGCCACCGACAGCAACCACATCACCACCAAAGGCGACACTAGCCGTCGCTGCTGCATTGGGAGCAGTGCCGCCGGGGGCTAGGGTATGTAAATTTTGCACCCATTGGGCAAACACGGGCCGAAGCTGAATCCCCGTATCGGAGAACATATCTTGGGGACGACCAAAGGCCCGCATCGTGTCGTTGTGGACGTACAGACCGAAGCTGTGGAAGCCCAAGAAGATGCACACCCAGTTCAGGTGAGAAATGATGGCATCGCGATGGCGCAGAACGCGATCCAGAACGTTGTTCTGATTCATGGCCGGATCGTAGTCACGCACCATGAAGATGGCACCGTGGGCAGCACCCCCCACGACCAGGAAGCCACCAATCCACATGTGGTGGGTAAACAGCGACAGTTGAGTTGGATAGTCGGTGGCCAAGTAGGGATAGGGGGGCATTGCATACATGTGCTGTGCCACAATAATGCTCAGGGAACCCATCATGGCAAGGTTGATCGCCAGTTGGGCATGCCAAGAGGTGGTTAGCACTTCATAGAGACCTTTATGGCCAGCACCTGTGAAGGGGCCTTTGTGGGCTTCGAGGATTTCTTTCAGGCTGTGGCCGATCCCCCAATTGGTGCGGTACATATGACCAGCAATGATAAAGAGGACGGCGATCGCCAGATGGTGGTGAGCCGTATCCGACAGCCAAAGGCCACCGGTAACAGGATTCAAGCCACCGTTAAAGGTCAGGAAATCCGAGTAGGCAGCCCAATTCAAGGTGAAAAAGGGAATAACGCCACTAAAGAAACCCCAATCCACTTTGGGATATAACTCGGCCATCAAGCTGGGGTTAAGAATAAACTCGTGGGGCAAGGGAATATCCTTAGCAGCAACCCCTGCATCCAAGAGTTTGTTGATGGGTAGTGAGACGTGGATCTGGTGACCTGCCCATGCCAAAGATCCTAACCCAAGTAAGCCGGCAAGGTGGTGGTTGAGCATGGATTCCACGTTTTGGAACCATTCCAGCTTAGGAGCGCGCTTGTGATAGTGGAACCAGCCTGCAAAGAGCATTAAGCCAGCCATGACCAAGCCACCGATTGCGGTGCAGTAAAGCTGGAACTCATTGGTGATCCCAGAGGCACGCCACAGTTGGAATAGCCCCGAGGTGATTTGGATGCCGTGGAAACCACCGCCGACATCACCATTGAGAATGCCTTGACCCACAATGGGCCAGACCACTTGAGCACTGGGCTTGATACCGGTGGGATCGGCCAGCCAAGCCTCATAGTTTGAGAATTTTGCACCGTGGAAGTACATCCCACTCAGCCAGATGAACACCACAGCCAGATGGCCGAAGTGTGCACTGAAGATTTTGCGGGAAATATCTTCAAGGTCGCTCGTGTGTGTATCAAAATCGTGGGCAAGAGCGTGGAGGTTCCAAATCCAGGTGGTGGTTTGGGGTCCTCGGGCCAAGGTGCGGTCAAAATGCCCAGGTTTTGCCCATTTTTCAAAAGATGTGGGCACCGGGTCATTATCAACCACGACTCTGACCTTTGGCTCTCGCTCCGGTGGACTGATGGTCATCGAGTCTCTCCTCTCTCTTAGGCAAGGAAGGAACGAGGGCATTCACCTCGAGAATATACAAAGATCTTTAGATCAGTGATTGTGAAGAATCGTGAATCTAAAGACCCACAATGGAACAATAAAGCCCGTTCAGGAGGCGAATGCTCAATTCAGCATTATAGAAGGGGAGTACAGACTTTGCCGATAATTAACATTATTTAAGATGCTTGAATTCTTGACATGATTGTGGGGGTATAAATGCATAATATATGGGCTATCATATCCATTGATTTGATACGGGTAGATGTGGCTCAATCCCCTGTAGAATGAGCAGTTGGGGCGATCGCGCCCTCGATAGTAATTGTTTTAAGTTTTATGACGAAAGTGATTATTTATACTACTGATGCGCCTATGCCCGTTGGTCCCTACAGTCAAGGCGTGCGGCAAGGGGACTGGATCTTTCTTGCGGGGCAAATTGCCCTTGATCCAAAAACGGGTGAGATTGTTGGTGGCGAAGATATCAGGGAGCAAACCCGCCAAGTGATGGAGAACCTCAGTGCTGTCCTCAAGGCCGCTGGCAGCGATTGGTCACAGGTGGTGAAAACAACTGTATATCTCGCCGACCTCAATGACTTCGCAGCCATGAATGAAATCTATGCTCAGTACATGGATACTGAGGCGGCACCTGCCCGTGCCTGTGTGGAGGTATCGCGGCTGCCGAAGGGGGTCAAGGTTGAAATTGACTGCATTGCCTACTGTCCTACAACGGCCTAACAGCAACCACTGAGGCACGGAAATTATATTCTTTGCCCTCTAGTTCTACGGGCGTCCCTACCTTGATGGCAGTATTCCCCAGTACAGGACCATTGTTCGTAATTTGGCCGCGGCCTTCGAGAGTCAAGAGCAGGTTGCTGCTAAAGGCCATCTCTGGACGGGGATCTGGCAGGGCTTTAACCGACCCATCGGGCTGGGAAACGGTAACCGTGCGCGGTAGAACCTGGACATTTTTCACGGTGACTTGGCCGTAGGGCTGGTTACGAATAATAAAGTTGGCGGTACTGCCCTTCGGGATCAGATCTTGGGGGGTAGGGGTGCTTAGGCCTAGGACTAGAATATCCACCTCAATCGGTTGTGCAGCGGTCATTTGTGCCAAGGAGGTGCCCGATCGCCCCGGCAGGAGGAATAACCCCGCCAAAACACACAGGAGAATAAGCCCTGCCCCAAGGTCTAAAAGACTCACCTTGCCAAAAAGGCGGCCATAGCGATCAATGAGTTTCATCGGCACTCTCGCTTAAACCCGCAGCAAGATTTTATCACACAGGTTCTCCCTAACTGGCTTGCCCAACCCAGAGTTCCCCCTGGGTACCCCTTGCTACGCTCCCTTGGGGTGCCAGGCAATGGTGGTGAAGTCATCGGAGGCTAAAGCCGTTGCCTCATGACTCTGGGATGCCATAGGACACAGGCTCTACACACCGACGGTTCCCCTTCACCATAACAAGTGTGCTTCAGTCTTGTGAAAGACCTAGACTAAACCGTTACGGAGGGCAACAACTGCCGCCTGCACCCGGTCATCCACCGCCAACTTGTTCAAAATACCGCGCACATGGGTCTTGACGGTATTCGGACTCAAAAATAGCTTGCCGGCAATTTCAGGATTACTGTAACCTTCCACCATTAGCTTCAGGACATCCAGTTCCCGCTGTGAAAGGTGATAGTCCATTGTCGGCTGGGGAGAATGCAGGTGCTGGATGACATGGCGAGCAATCTGGGGATCAAGGTAGGTGGCTCCCTCTTGGGCAGCCGCGATCGCCATCAGTAATCGCTCAACCCTTTCCCCCTTGATACAGTAGGCGTCGGCACCACTAGACAGGGCAGCAACAGCTTCAAGGGCAGATTGGTGAGAGGTGAGCATCACCACATGAATGTCAGGAAACTCTCGCTTCAGCCGCTGGGTAGCTGCAATCCCATCTAACCTTGGTAGGCCAATGTCCATAAGAACCACTTGCGGCTGTAACTGCCGTGTCAAATCAATGGCGCTATAGCCATCTTCGGCATAACCCACCACAGCAAACTGTTCCCCTAGGGCTTGTCCTAGCCCCAGTTGCATCATTGGGTCATCCTCAACAATCAGGAGCTGCAGCTTGGGTGCCATGGTGGGCGCAAAAGTGCATTAACCAAGACCCGGAACGTTCAAATTACCCGTCAACTCTTCCATCCGTTCCCGCATAGTGGCGGTGGATTTTTGGTACGCATCGCGCATGGCAGCTGTCACCAAATCGGAGAGCACTTCAGCCCCTTCACTCAGCAGATCGGGGCTGATTTCTACCCGCCGCGGCTCTTGGGTACCACTCATAATCACTTTCACGGCACCACCGGCGGCTTGACCCTCAATGTCCATTTTTTCAAGGTCTTCTTGAAGCTTCTTGGCGCCCTCTTGAACTTGCTGCGCTTTTTGGATAGCGGCGGCCAGCTCCTTCATTTTGCCAAGGCCGAAGCCAAAACCCTGTCCCTGTCCCATAGTGTTCTCTCTATACAGTGCGGACTATTGACTGCTATCTTATCACTGTCTTGATGAGGGATCAGCGAGCGGCACGGGCAAGGGCATTGTAGAGACCATTGAGGACGGGAGGGGAAGGGAGGGGTGGCGAGTTCTCGAAAATTTGCGTCGGGGTCAGGTTGGAGCGGCCATAGAAGCGGGTACTGGCGCCACGGTCAAAACTAATGTTGGCGCCCTCAAGGGCAACGCCGGCAAAAAGACCTGCACTGCGCGTGTAGGAAAAGACTTGGGGACTAGGGTCGGTAGGACTGATGACTTCTCCACCCACAGGGCCTGCGGCAACGGAGACATTGCCCCCTAAGCGAAAGGACCGCGCCAAGCTGCGCATGATGACGGATTTATCCATGAAGGCCAGCACGACATCGGTGGATTGGGCGCCGATTTGCAGGCCAAAGCTCCCACCGGTCATTGTAATAAAGGCAGGCTTAGTCCATTGGTTCTTTTCATTGCGTACAAGCAGAACGCCGGCACCACGCCGACCACCAAAGATAAAGCCAGCTTGAACCACATTGGGAATAATGGCAATCCCTTGGGCACGCTGGATAATTGTTGGGGGAATGCGATTGCTGCTATTGAATGTAAACTCGCCGAGGACAAATGTGGCGTTTTCGACCCGCTGCACCATGCGCGAATCGGGGGCATTTTGGGCAAGGGCAGTAGGGGGGATGAAAATCAGGGCGATCGCCCCCCCAATGACAGACCCTAGCCAGTGCAAGCGTCCCATTACAAAATGCAATTCCATCGCGGTCTCCCTCATCGCTGCCTCAATGTATCCTTAGACAGGTGAGCCTTTCTTACTTGTTCCATCCCTACAGCCCTTTTCCCAAGGCTGCAAGGGACACAACGCTGTCAAAGTGACTGTCAAAGCTCATCAACCGATCATCTCATTTTTGTTAGATGTACGCCGGCTTTCAGGGAGGGGTGTCATCAGGTCTGGCGGCAAAGCTAAAGAAAATCCATATTTTTAATTTTCTGTAACTGGTACCCCTCGTTGCTTACTAAAAGGGATATGGCAGAATGTAAAGGGCTTTGCCTACACTAGCGATTCATACCTATTTGGTTGTCTAGGCAGGCAGCTCTCATGAAAAGTTAGGTGGCACGCATGGAACCCCTGTATCAGTACGCTTGGCTGATTCCCGTTTTACCTCTGTTGGGAGCGCTGATTGTTGGCTTTGGTTTGATTGCCTTCTCAGAGACCACTTCGAAACTGCGGCGTCCCAGTGCCATTTTCATCATGGCGTTGATGGCGATCGCCATGGCGCATTCCCTGAGTCTCTTCTGGAGCCAAGTCCAAGGCCACGTCCCCTATACCCAAATGATTGAGTGGGCTGCGGCGGGCACTCTCCACATTGCCATGGGATACGTGATTGATCCCTTAGCGGCCTTGATGTTGGTCATCGTCACAACGGTGGCCTTTTTAGTCATGCTCTACAGCGATGGTTACATGGCTCATGATCCCGGCTACGTGCGCTTTTTTGCCTACTTGAGCCTGTTTGGTTCCTCAATGCTGGGGTTGGTGGTCAGTCCCAACTTGGTGCAGGTTTATATCTTTTGGGAACTGGTGGGGATGTGTTCCTACCTGCTAATTGGCTTCTGGTATGACCGCAAAAGCGCTGCAGAAGCGGCACAAAAGGCCTTTGTCACCAACCGAGTTGGGGATTTTGGCCTGCTGTTGGGGATGGTGGGCCTCTTTTGGGCAACGGGCACATTTGACTTTGCCGGCATGGGCGATCGCCTGACAGACCTGGTGAACAGCGGGCTACTCTCTCCTAGTCTTGCCGCCCTTCTTGCTATTTTGGTCTTTCTAGGGCCGGTGGCCAAATCTGCCCAATTTCCCCTGCACGTGTGGCTACCGGATGCCATGGAGGGTCCGACACCGATTTCTGCCCTGATTCACGCCGCAACCATGGTGGCCGCCGGGGTCTTCCTGATTGCGCGGATGTTCCCTGTATTTGAGCAATTGCCCCAAGTCATGGGGATCATTGCTTGGACGGGCGCCTTTACGGCGTTTATGGGGGCAACTATTGCCATCACTCAAAACGACATCAAAAAGAGCTTGGCCTATTCCACCATTTCCCAACTGGGGTACATGGTCATGGGGATGGGGGTAGGTGCCTACAGCGCCGGCCTCTTCCACCTGATGACCCACGCCTACTTCAAAGCGATGCTCTTCCTGGGATCGGGGTCAGTGATTCACAGCATGGAAGGGGTGGTTGGCCATAACCCAGACTTAGCTCAAGATATGCGCTACATGGGGGGGCTCCGCAAGTATATGCCCATTACGGGGGCAACGTTTCTAGTGGGGTGCTTGGCCATCTCTGGCGTGCCTCCCTTTGCCGGCTTTTGGTCAAAGGATGAAATTTTAGGTGCCGTCTTTCATGCCAACCCGGCAATGTGGCTGCTGACGTGGCTCACGGCTGGCTTAACCGCCTTTTACATGTTCCGCATGTACTTCATGACCTTTGAGGGCAAGTTCCGCAATGCGCCCCCAGAGCTACAGGAGCACCATGATCACGCTGCCCACCCGGATCACCACGCTGCTGAACCCCATGAATCTCCTTGGACAATGACGCTGCCTTTGGTGGTGCTAGCAATTCCCTCGACTTTGATTGGCTTTGTGGGCACTCCCTTCAATAACCTCTTTGAGGTCTTTATTTATGCCCCCGGTGAGGAGAGGGTGGCGGAGCACGCAGTGGATTTGACGGAGTTCCTCATCCTTGGGGGTAGCTCTGTGGGGATTGGCCTGATTGGCATCACTGTGGCCTACCTGATGTATGTCAAGGGCACCCCCCGTCCGCAGGCGATCGCCAAAGCCATTCAACCGCTGTACCAGTTCTCACTGCATAAATGGTATTTCGACGAACTCTATGAAGCGGTCTTTATCAAAGGCTGTCGGCGCTTAGCGCGTCAGGTTTTGGAAGTGGACTACAACGTTGTGGATGGCGTGGTTAACCTCACGGGTTTTGTCACGATGGTCACCGGTGAAGGGCTGAAATACTTCCAAAATGGCCGTGCCCAATTCTATGCCCTAATTGTGCTACTGGCGGTGTTGGGATTTGTCATCTTCTCAGTGCAAGCCTAGCCCCGGTCATCGTTCTTTCCCAACTGCTGGAGGAGTAAACACGATTGCCATGAGTACGTTTCCTTGGCTGACAACAATTATCCTGTTTCCCATTGTGGCTGCCCTGGCGATTCCTTTCATTCCAGATCCCACGGGCAAAGGACGCCCAATCCGCTGGTATGCCCTGACGGTGGGGTTGATTGACTTTGCCTTGATTGTCTATGCCTTCACCAATTTCTATGACCTGAACATCCCCGGCATACAACTGTGGGAAAGCTATGATTGGATTCCCGAAATTGGCCTGCGCTGGTCAGTGGGGGCAGATGGGCTCTCAATGCCGCTGATTTTACTCACGGGCTTTATTACCACACTGGCGATTTTGGCGGCTTGGCCAGTGACCCTGAAACCGCGACTGTTTTACTTTTTGATGCTGGCGATGTACGGTGGCCAGATTGCTGTTTTTGCCGTGCAGGATATGCTGCTCTTCTTCCTGGTTTGGGAATTGGAGCTGATCCCCGTGTACTTGCTCCTCTCCATTTGGGGCGGGAAAAAGCGCCTGTACGCCGCCACCAAGTTTATCCTC
>NZ_JACOMP010000193.1:0-6651 GCF_014466085.1 Thermosynechococcus sp. OHK43 | reverse complement strand
GGCCATGATGTGGTGGTTGTGGCGGGGCCTTGCTCGGTTGAGAATGAGGCCATGATCATTGAAACGGCGCAGCGGGTGAAAGCAGCGGGGGCCAAATTCCTGCGCGGCGGCGCCTACAAACCCCGTACCTCCCCCTATGCCTTCCAGGGGCATGGCGAAAGTGCCCTTGAGCTGCTGGCGGCAGCAAAAGCAGCAACCGGTTTGGGCATCATTACCGAAGTGATGGACGCAGCGGATTTAGACAAAATTGCCGAAGTGGCCGATGTGCTGCAAATTGGTGCCCGCAATATGCAAAATTTTTCTCTCTTGAAGCGGGTGGGTGCCCAACCTAAACCCATCCTCCTGAAACGGGGCATGTCCGCCACTATTGAGGAATGGTTAATGGCTGCGGAGTACATTCTGGCGGCAGGAAATCCCAATGTCATTCTCTGTGAACGGGGCATTCGTACCTTTGACCGCGAATATACCCGCAATACCTTGGATTTAGGGGCGATTCCCGTACTGCGCAAGCTTACCCATCTACCGATTATGATTGACCCCAGTCATGGCACTGGCTGGGCAGAATTTGTGCCCGCAATGGCCAAAGCCGCTGTGGCCGCAGGCGCTGATGCCCTGATGATTGAGGTACACCCAAATCCAGCCAAGGCGCTTTCCGATGGTGCCCAATCCCTTACTCCGGATCAGTTTGACGAGTTGATGCAGGCGCTCCAACGTCCCCTTGTCAGTTTGAGCCGCTAGAAAAGGCAGGAAACAGCCAATGACCGATATGCTGGTCAGGCTCTACGATCTGGTGGTGGATTGGCCCGCCGTGCTGGCGCATCAACAGCAGGGGATTCACTATCGGCAGCCCTTGGGATCAGAAGTGGATTGGATTGTCCAGTGGGTGGGCGATCGCTTGAGTGCCGGTTGGCGGAGTGAAGTGGCGATCGCCTTCAGCCAACGCCCCCCACGGGGACTGATTGCTGTTCAAGAGGGTGAACTACTCGGCTTTGCCTGCTATGATGCTGCCGCCCTAGGACTGTTTGGCCCCATGGCGGTGGCAGAACCGCACCGAGGACGGGGAATTGGTCGCCTTCTCTTGCAGTTAACCTTGGCTCAAATGCGCAGTGCAGGCTATGGCTATGCCGTCATTGGTTGGGTCTCCGCAGAGGCGTTTTATGCAAAGACCGTTGGCGCAATGCCCATTCCCGATTCTCGCCCCGGGCTCTGGCAAACTGCCCTAAGGATCAGCCCATCAGGCTCTTAACAAGGAGGCCAAGAATAAACCCCAAACCGGCAAAGCGCACAAATTGCCAAAAGTTTTCTTGAGCCAGAATCTCTTGCCAACGTTCCTGGGCCGCCTCTCCTAGATGAAAAAGCAGGGTGAGGCCAAACTCCGCCTCTAGTTGCCGCAGTTCCTGTTGCAGGCGATCGCGCTGTTGATCTAAGGCCGCCTGGTTAGGTTCTTTCAAGCGGGCTTGGGTGGCTTTGATCTGCTCATACTCGCGGTAAAGCTGGTTGATCCGCGCCTGGGTCTCTTCATAGACTTGGCGCACCTCATCTTGGGGTTCCACCGTCTAGCCCCCATGACTACGGGGATCATCACTGCGTTGACGGGCGAGGGGACCTGGGAGTTGCGACATTTCACCCGTCAGTTGACCATAGGGCAAGGGGAGGTTATTGCTGAGGGCTTCAAGATTTTTGGCCATCACTTCCTTGGGTTGGAGGCCGATCGCCACCGCTTGGGGTTCCAGTTGCCGATTCAGAAAGACAAAGTGGGGAATCCCATCCACATTAAATTGCTCAATTTCCGGTAGCCACTTGGGGTTGTCCACATTCAGCATGACAAAGTTCACGCGATCGCGATATTGCCCCTTTAATTCCCCTAAATCCTTGGCCATCGAACGACAGGTGCTGCACCAGTTGGCATAAAACTCCAAAAGTGTGGGCTTGCCATTGACTTGAGCCTCCTCCCAAGGGGTAGCGTGTTTGGCTTGCTCGGCAAGGGTGAGGGGTTGATTGCTACTGCGTAAACCAGCCAATAGGGCAAAACTAATGAGAATGGCGACAACAGCAATCACAAAATTCCGTAGCCGTTGATCACTGGCTGCCGTTGCTGCTCCCATAGGGCATTCCTTGTATATCTCAACAGGTTGATCCTAGCGGATTTTCTTTACAAGAGATGACTTGTATTGACCTACAGTGCTTTTCCCGGAGATGGTCCAGGCTTGCTTCAAACTCCTGTAGAACAGGCTAGGCCCCCTTTGGGGACCGAGATTTTAGAAATGGGCTATACCTTTGCTATGATAAATACTCTGGAACTTGGGCGGTTAACTCAGTTGGTAGAGTATCTCGTTTACACCGAGGCTGTCGGGGGTTCGAGTCCCTCACCGCCCATGAAGGCTTCCCTAGGATTCTTCGCTCTCCTTGAGCTGAGTGATCTGAGAGTCATCGGAGATTATCCTTGCTGGCGTAGCCATCTGGCTTTATCCAAGCTGTCTTTGGTTACAACAGGGAATGTGAATCAGGTGAAAAAGCATTGCCTCAGTACATAAAGGGATTTTCAGGTTCAGGAATCGGCGTGATCGTCTCAGCAACGAGTACCAATTGGCGGCGGTTGTTGAGGGTTTCTGTGGTCATCCGACCTTCAACCCGAAACCACTGATCTTGGGGATAGGCTTGGCGCGATCGCCCCAATTTCACTGGCAGGCCCACCGGATAAGCATCCGCTGCACAACAGGTAATCACAAAGCGGCTGAGGGTGAGATAGGTCTGTGGCAGTTGGGGACTATGGACAGCAAATCCCTCAATGCGAGCCGGTAGCCCGCTATAGGCGTCGGGTTCGGGATAGACGTCAAGGGTGCGAATCCAGTCAATGAGTGTGCGCTCCTGCGGCCGTTGATTCAGGCGAAAAGCCACTGGACGATTGCGTGTCACTGTCAAGCCATCCTCGAGACCGCGATGAATGGCCGTCGCACTATTGAAAGGACGGGGCGTAATCACCAAGCCCGCCACTGCCGCGAAAATGAGGATAGTGAGCGTCCAACGGGCCGGTAAGAGGGCAGCATGTTGCCCAGGTGTTACTCGCCCCCGCCACAACCGCCACCCTTGCCAACCACTCACAGCAACTAAAAGAAAACCACTGGCGATCGCCAGTCCAAAGTAGTTGGGGTGAATCAGTAACCCCAGTTGCTCCTGCAACCCATATTGGAGAAACAAAATTCCCCAGAGGAGGAGGGCCACAACCGTCCACCACTCCTGCTGTAGCCAGCGACTGCGCATCATCATCCGTTGAAGAGGCAAAGAAGAGTGATTGGAGGAGCTAGAACCCATGGGGCGCTGGAGAATTCGCCATCCCTAAACATTCTAGGGGGAATCCAGCCACTGCGGACTGAGCTCACGAAAGTTAAAGAGGGTGGCCTTGGGATGACACTGGGCACAACCATCGAGGGTGACTGGCTGCGGCACTGCAACACGGGGATGGAGGATGCGAAAGAAGGGCGATCGCCCAACGCGAAAGGGGATTTGGGCATCCTCAGGAAGCGGTCGAGAATAGGTGCGCAAATAGTTCCACAGCGGCACTAACTCTGGGCGGGGCATGGGTTCGAGGGTCGCGCCGTAGTGATTGGTATCTTGAATCAGCACCTGCCATGCTTGAGTGGGCAGTGTTTCCGGGGGCACCGCCAGATGGCAACTGCCACAGCGCTGCAGATAAATTTGCGCTCCCAACTGGGCATTCAAGGGCAAAACATCGACAGTGCCGCTCCCGTCTGGGGTGGCGATCGCTGATAGGGCAGTACCTACTAGGGCACAGAGCATCAAAAGGACTGCCCCTACCCTCCAGCGCCAGTGTTGTCTAATCTGTTGCCTAATCTTGGATATACTCAAGTCCTTCATCCAAACAAAACTGTGCCCGCATCAATTCACGACCGAGATAGGCCGCATGGTCAAACATCGTCACCAGTTGGCGATCTTTTTCAAAGAGTTCAATACATAACTCCTTAGCTGTGCGACCGCTCAGTACCAGATCGGGTTCCCGCGTGACTTTCCCTTTGGTGGGAATGGGTTTCCCGGTGTCGGGATCCACTGCTAAGCCTTTCTCATTGATGTCGTTGGGATAGTGTTTCATCCAGATCAGGTCTTGCTCAGGGTCAATGTAGATAATGAAATACCCTGCTGGATCGAGATGAATAAATCGCTGTGATAGCTTGTTGTCAAGAGCTGTGCGTTCTGCTTTGCTCAACGCCTATCCTTCCCCTAAATGGCTCTATTCTTTATCTATTCTTTATTGTAGAGTGAACTCCCCTGGAATTTGCTCGCCTGAGCCTTGAGTTTTGAGATATTCGCGTTATAATGAAAATTACGCAAAAATTTCGGCTCAGTAGCTCAGTGGTTAGAGCAGGGGACTCATAAGCCCAAGGTCGCAGGTTCGAATCCCGCCTGAGCCACTCCTTATAATGACTCAAACTATACGGTTGCCGCCTCTAGCTCCACCCCTTCCAGTAGGTCATTGACAGGGAAGCGATCGAGGAGATAGCGTGCCTGCTCGGCACTTTGGCGCAGTTGGGGACTGGTGTGAGGTGCATGGGGAATTTGGGAAAGAAAATCGAGGGTGCGCCGCAGCAATCGCACAATATCGCCGGCATCAAGATTCGTTTGAGCGCACAATTCATTCCACGGTGTACCCAAGGCCCACTGCTCCACCAAGCCAATGAGATCCCACTCGTACCAGAGGGGAAAAATAATGTGATAGCGGCGCTGCACCTGAAAGAGCCGCCGGCGAATCGGACTCAGGGCGGCCAGGCGTTCTTCCACTTCACTGGGAATGGGGTAGTTGCACCAACTGTCGGAGCGGGGTGTTTCAGTCACTAGAGCCGCGATCGCTGCCGCCAAGAGGTGGGGGGGCAAGTCATCCAGTTCGCCAGAGGCCAAGGCCAAGGCCAACCAAAGTTCGTTCTCTCCCCGCAGGGCAGCGGCCATTTCCCCAAGGGGAGTGGGGGTCAGATCATTGAGGCCACCAAAGTCTTGCAGTGCAGCAATGAGGGCAAGAAATTGCTCCCAGTGGCGTTGGGACTGTTGATGGAGCTTCTGCTGGCGATCGCGCAGCTCCGCTTGTAGCCGTTCTTCGCGACGAACTAAGCGCAGCAGCGAATGGACATTTTGCGGCAGACTTCCTTGCAGTTGGCTGAGTTTGGCCTCTAGGTCGGCAATTTGAGCAGCTTGGGCAGCCACCTCCGGCGCAGCTAAGACGGGTGGGAGATCAGGGAGGGAACCCAGGTAGTGATCTGCCCCATGGCAGGGATAACTTTCCCCTAGGCGCAGTTTCATCGCCTCTGGGAGGGGGGGGAGACGATCACAGGGGGGGCGATCGGGATAGACCCCCAAAATGTCATCAATGCCAACTACCCGCAAACGACCATCGGCAGCAAGGCACAACCAGTGGGGCAACTGGCCTGAACCGGCAACGGGTTGACAGAGGACGGCGGCTAAGGGGCGCTGCTCCCGTAGGGGGGATTTGATATGGAGCCACGTTCCCGGTGGCACTGCCATCATCAAAGGGAGAAGTGCTTGGGCGCGTTCCTGCTCCGCCTGCTGTTCGAGGATTTTCAGGAGGCGTTGATCCTGCCGTAGCCGTTCCCGCAGCTTTTGATACTGCGCTAGTTGCTGGCGATCAATGCCTGCAAGGCGTTGTTGCACGGTTTGCAGTTCCGTTTCCAGTTGGGCGATCGCCTGCCGCTGCGGTGTCAGTTGCAATGTGGCCAAATATTGCCCAAAACTGCGCTCCACCAGTTCCCGCGCTTCTTCAAGGGTGTGGCGTTGGAGCAGGTTCAAGACCATGCCATAGCTGGGGGTAAATTGGCTCATCAGGGGATCGGGAGCGGCGGTGGCCAAAAATGCTGCTTCATGGGCACCCTCAAAGGGGGTTTGCAAGGTAACCACATGACCCACCGTATCCATGCCCCGGCGGCCGGCTCGTCCTGCCATTTGGAGGAACTCCGAGGCTGTCAAGAGCCGATGACCACTGTCAGTGCGCTTTGAGAGGGTAGAAATAACAGTGGTGCGCGCCGGCATATTGATCCCTGCCGCCAGCGTTTCTGTGGCAAAGACGATTTTGATCAGGCCTTCCTGAAAGAGTGTTTCCACAAGGGTTTTCACCACGGGGAGCACCCCGGCATGGTGAGCGGCAATCCCTTGGTAGAGGGGGACAATCATTTCCGGGGCAACAATGTCCTGATGCTGGACCCAAAAGGTCTCGACCCGTTCCGCCAGTGCCTGCTGTTCTGCCTTGGTGAGCAGATTCATGCCCAGGACCTCTTGAACCGCTTGGTCACAGCCACGGCGACTAAAGATAAAGTAAATCGCCGGTAGCATGTCCCGCTGCTGCAGTTGACTAACCACGTAGCGAATGCTCAAGAAGTCCCCCTTGCCGCCGCGGCGCCGCGGTTCGCTCTGGCCGTGGAGCTTCGGGTTGAGGCGTTTACGTTGTCCATCCAAAAGGGGAAAGAGTCCCTTGCCATTGCAAAAGTAAAAGTGCAGTGGAATTGGTCGCCAGTCGGAGTAGATGAGTTCGGCATCCCCATGGACAGATTGAATCCAGTCGGTGAGTTGTTCGCCGTTGGCAATCGTGGCGGAGAGAGCCACCAGTTGAATTTCTTTGGGACAGTAGATGAT
>NZ_JACOMP010000192.1:0-3532 GCF_014466085.1 Thermosynechococcus sp. OHK43 | reverse complement strand
TTTGCGGTTGTGCCACTTCCGCTTCCATTTTGTCCGTTTGGGCACGGGTTTCCGCTAGTTCCTGTTCGGCAGCCGCTTGTTGACGGCGAATCGTATCAATGCGCAGGACACCATCGCGCAATTCACGACTGAGGGCAAAGAGGATGGCCAAAGTGGAGGCAGAAATTAAGCTCCCCGTGAGAATGGTGATCAGAACAGCGGTCTGTCGGGGCCGCAAATTAAACCAACTCAATCGAGCCTTGCCCACTTTTGAGCCCAGGCGATCGCCCACTGTGGCGATCGCGCCCCCAAGAATAATCACCGCCAAGACGAGAACATACCCAGCCATATTTCGGGTACTGCTGCCACTCCCCAACTATACTTTTTACAGTATGTGCCGATGCTGACCCCTATAACGGTTTGGGCAAACCACTTTGACTGCAATCAAGCGATGCCAAAAATTGCTACTTGGAATGTCAACTCAATTCGCACCCGCCTTGACCAGGTGTGCCAGTGGTTGGATAGTACTGGGGCGGACTATCTCTGTCTTCAGGAAACCAAAGTCACAGATGCTGAGTTCCCGCGGCAGCCCTTTTTGGATCGTGGATATCAAGTTTATTGTAGTGGCCAAAAGGCCTACAATGGGGTGGCCATTCTCAGTCGTCAGCCCCTTGTGGGGGTAGAGGCAGGCTTTGCCCCCCAATTACCCAGCCACAGTGAGTTGGATACACAAAAACGAATCATTCGCGCCCAATTGGCCCCTGAGGTGATCTTAGTGAATGTTTATATTCCCAACGGCGGCGAGTACGACAGTGAGAAATACCACTACAAGCTGCACTGGCTGAAAACTCTGTATATCTATCTCGAGCAACTCACCGCCCAAAGGGAGGTGATTCTCTGTGGCGATTTTAATATTGCCCCTGAAGATAAGGACCTCTTTGATGCTAGCGATCGCGCCACCAAAGTGGGGGCCACCGATGCTGAACGCAACCTTCTGGCAGCCATTCGCGATCTTGGCTTCTATGATGCCTTTCGCCACTTTACTGAAGCGCCAGGGCACTACTCTTGGTGGGATTATCGGGCAGGTGCCTTTCGCCGCAATCATGGCTGGCGCATTGATCACCTCTACATTACCCCCGGTGTCAAAGCCCGTGCCTGCAACTGTCACATCGATATTGCCCCTCGGCGCTTACCCAAGCCCAGTGACCATGCACCCGTGATCCTAGAGATTGAATAGGGGCTGTACGGTGGGCAGCCACCCCGTCAAATCCTGTACCCCTTGGCCATAGGTGAGATCAAAGGTCAGTGGCGTAATACTAATCAAATTTTGGGCAATGGCTTCCACATCCGTGGGCGCTTGATTGGGGTCTTGGGGATATTCTTCGACCACCTCACCTGCAAGCCAATAGTAGGTTTTGCCGCGAGGGTCAATGCGCTTTTGGAAAAGGTCATGGTAGCGCCGAATCCCCTGCCGGGTAATAACAACCCCAGCAATTTCACTGGCGGGCAAAGCAGGCACGTTGACATTGAGGAGCATTTTGGGAGGAAGGGGGTCGGTTTCCAGTGCTTTGAGGAGACGATTGGCAAACTCAGCGGCCGGCTGAAAGTCATGAACCGTGAAACTGGCGAGGCTGATGGCAATACTGGGAATGCCCTCAATCACCCCCTCCATAGCAGCAGACACTGTGCCGGAGTAGAGAATATCTGTGCCGAGGTTGGAGCCTTGGTTAATCCCAGAAACGACAAAATCGGGAGGTTCCTCTAGGAGAGCACCCAGGGCTAACTTCACACAGTCGGAGGGGGTACCAGAGCAGGCCCAGGCCTTAATCCTGGGGTGAAAGAGATCCCTCACGACTTCTGCGCGAATCGGATCAAACACCGTGAGGCTATGCCCTGTAGCAGAGCGTTCGCGATCCGGACACACGACCACCACTTCATGGCCAGCGATCGCCAGTGTATCTGCCAACGCCCGAATACCGGGGGCAAAGACCCCATCATCATTGGCAACAAGTAACCGCATTTCTCGCCCCCTGAATCCTGAAGTATTGGCCAAACATTACAGTTGATTGCAAATTGCAGCACACTCCCTGAGAAATGTTAACCTCT
Organism: Thermosynechococcus sp. OHK43; assembly: GCF_014466085.1. Taxonomy (NCBI): domain Bacteria; kingdom Bacillati; phylum Cyanobacteriota; class Cyanophyceae; order Acaryochloridales; family Thermosynechococcaceae; genus Thermosynechococcus; species Thermosynechococcus sp. OHK43. The sequence continues at coordinate 1,447 of NZ_JACOMP010000192.1, read as the reverse complement.
AAAAGGGTTAAGTGGCGCACTCCGTGGCCCACCCTGCCAAACAGTTTGGACGCACCATTCCTGACAAGACCGCTTTTAGGGATTGACAGGATCGATGGGGCGCTTACTGAACCATCAGTTGAAGGAGAACACTGTGTCTGTGCATCAAAGTCATCCATTCCTCCGTGAAGACCTCAGTGAATACGTTGCCCATTTGCAACTGCACATGGCACTTCAAGCGCGCAATTTGGTGCCCGCCCTGAAACACGCCGGCGACAGCCGTGAGCAACTTCTCCATCAAACCCAAGCTAACTTCGAGAAGCACGTCTCCCGTCAAAGCTATATTGGCTAAAGCACTTTTCCTCTGTGTTCAAAAATCAACAGCTACGCTCCCTAAGCAGCAGTGATCTTGCTGCTTTTTGCGTTTGTTGGGGTTTGGGGGAGTCGCTTCTGCCACCACTTTGAGGCACACTTGCAACAGAGTACACTAGGGGCGATATTGCTATTTGTAACACTCTTGCCAGCGTTCTCAGGAGGTTTTATGGCCCGGACAGAGTCCACAATGCTTGCCCTTGGTACCGTTGCTCCCGATTTTCAACTGCCCGATGTGGTGAGCGGGCAAACCATTTCCCTCAGCACCTTTGCCGATAAGAAAGCCCTACTGGTGATGTTTATTTGTCGCCACTGTCCCTATGTAAAGCATGTCCAAGAGGAACTGGCGAAGCTGGGGCGCGACTACAAAGAGACAGGCCTAGGAATTGTGGCTATTAGTGCCAATGACGCTGCCAACTATCCCGATGATGCTCCAGAGTCCCTGAGGGCGATGGCCACGGAGCTAGGGTTTACATTTCCCCTTTGCTACGACGAGAGCCAAGAAACGGCCAAGGCCTACACCGCAGCCTGTACACCGGATTTCTTCCTCTTTGATAGCGATCGCAAGCTTGTGTATCGCGGACAACTTGATGACAGCCGTCCCCAGAATGGCCTACCGGTGACTGGAAAAGACTTGCGGGCAGCCATTGATGCCGTGTTAGCCGGTCAAACCCCCAGCGAGGATCAAAAACCAAGTCTCGGCTGTAATATCAAGTGGAAACCGGGGAATGAACCGGCCTATTACAGCTAATCCTGGAAAGGGAAAGAGAGGGGCACTTTTATTGCCGCTTTGCAGTCGTTGGCCTATGTTATATCAATGCCAATGGGTTTGGCCGTGTTGACGCGATTGTTTTTAGGTGTGAGCAGTGAATAACCAACTTTTTTTGCCAGTGCAAATGCAGTCAATGGGGGCTGCCCTGAAAACCGTAAAAGTGGCAATAGCAACGGTGGCGATCGCCCTCGGTCCTTTGAGTCCCAGCCGTGGCCAAGCAGCCCCCACCCCTCCTGTCAACACACCCGCTGAGACGCCAGCATCGCCAACATTACCATCGGCAGAGCCTGTGCCTGAAAGCCCGCCAGCGGCACCCCCCATCCC
>NZ_JACOMP010000191.1:0-7725 GCF_014466085.1 Thermosynechococcus sp. OHK43 | reverse complement strand
CTTTGTGGATAGCCAAGGGGTGCTGCGCCATCGCTGCCGTGTCGTGGTGCGCCCTACCCAAGCTGCTAAGTTTGTTCTTGGGGCGCTGCGCCATGAACTGGGTCATGCCCTTGGCATTTGGGGACATAGCCCCCTACCCACTGATGCCCTCTATTTTGCCCAGGTAGCAGACCCGCCTCCGATTTCGCAGCGGGATGTGAATACCCTGCGGCGGGTCTATGAGCAACCCACCCGGTTGGGACAGCGACTACCAGAATGGACGCCCCATGGATGAATCCTTGATCCTTTGGGGCATCCTATTGACGCTGACGGCTCTAGGGCTATGGCTAGAGCATCGCTTTCGCTGGGCAGCACGGTTGGGGTCTTCGCTGATCATTCTGATTTTGGCGGCCGTCTGCGCCAATGTTGGTATTCTTCCCCAGCAATCTGCGGTCTATGACACAATCTACGACACCATTACCTCGTTGGCGATCGTCTGGCTACTGCTGCTGGTGAATTTACAGGATGTGGGGCGCCTGGGGCGATCGGCCCTGTTGGCCTTTGGCCTTGCCAGTTTTGGAACCTTGGTGGGTGCGCTCCTTGCCAGTGTCCTGTTCCATAGTCGGTTTCTGGGGGATACCCCCCGCTTGGCGGGAAGTTTGGCAGCCAGCTATATTGGCGGCAGCCTTAACTTTGTGGGGGTTGGGCGTGCCCTTAACCTTTCGGATTTGCTCTTTAGTGCGGCCACGACGGCAGATAACTTGCTCACAGCCATTTGGCTGGCAACCACGCTGAGTCTGCCTTCGCTGTTGGCACGCTTTTATCCCCCCCAGGAGGAGGGGGAAGCGGTTACCGTAACCTCCCTGCCCACCGCCTCAGCGATCGCTCCCCTAGATTTAGGGATTCTCCTCAGCTTGGCCGTGGCTGTCTTGGCACTGTCAAGGGCACTGCATCGGTTTTGGCCGCTCATTCCCACCCTTGTCTGGCTCACCACCCTCAGCTTGGCATTGGCGCAATTTCAGTGGATCCGCTATCTGCGGGGGATGGGGGCTTTGGGGATGTTTGGCCTGAATCTTTTTTTTACGGTGATTGGTGCTGGTACCCATGTGCCATCCCTAATTCCGGTGGGAATGGAAATGATTCTCTTTACCACTGTGATTGTTTTTACCCATGGTCTCGTCACCTTTGGCCTTGGGGTCCTCCTGAAGTTGGATGTAGAACTGTTGGCTCTTGCCTCCCAAGCGGCTGTTGGCGGGCCTACCACTGCCGTTGCCCAAGCCACTGGTCGGCATCGGCCCCAACTGCTGGGTGTAGGGATTACGTTGGGATTGCTGGGATACGCGATCGCCAACTATTTGGGATTGGCGCTTGCCCAAGTTCTGGGCTGGATTGGCCTAGGGTAAGCTGACAAGAACAAACAAACTGAGTTCCAAGCGGGTCAAGAGGGCTTGCAGTTGCTGCCGTGCCACCCTTGGTTCAATGGGTTCGAGTGTGACGGGGTCAAGGGGTGCCAAGCATTGATAGCGATCGCACAAGTCCGGAAAAGCCAAGGGGTGATCAAACAGGGGCAATAGGGTTGCCAGGCCGAGGGGATCCACATAGACAGGGGTGGGACTAGAAAAGGACATAAACGTACCCAGATCAACAATCATCCGATCATTGAGGTACCCTAGCCATTTTTCCTTGATTGCCTCCGTACACAGTTGCGGATGTAGATGAACCGTACTTTGATCCCACTGCGCCTCCGACCATTCCCCCAAGTCGGCTACGGTGGCGCGGGGTTGCGGACTACACCAAAAATCCAAGAGGCGATGCACCGGATGCAGAAGCTCGTACATCTCCAACTGCACGGACTGCGGCACATCGGGTAGGCTCAAGGCCAAAAAGGTGGGCAGGTTTTCTGGGTCTTTGAAGAGATCCACCAGATTCCAGTGGCGCCAGTTGACCATGGAAATAAATTCTAGACCCGCTGCTTCTAGGTATTGAAACAGCTGGGGAATGGTGCTGCCTTTATCTGCCACCAGTAGATGATTTGCCAAGAGGGTCTCATTGCTCTCTTGCTGTTCGTAGTGGGGGTTCCAGGTTCGGGCTTTGAGATCCACACCATCCTTGAGTTCTTTCATGATGTCGCGGACAATGTCCATTTCCATTTCTTCGGGATTCTCGTCCATCAAGCCCATCAGCTTAAAGAGATTTTGGGCACGAAAGAAGGGGAAGCGCTGCAGCGCACTGTGGAGATTACTGCGGAGAATGCCATCGGGCTTAAGGACACTTTTGAGGGCATTGAGGCCTTCAACAGGGTCAGGCAGCAAATATAACACTTCATCGCAATTGATGTAGTCAAACTGCTCGCCCCAACTGGGCAAATCCAAAATCGAGCGCACCTCAAAGTAAACGTTATCAAAGTGATGGAACTTGAGCCGCTCCGCCGCCAACTTCACAGATTCAGGGGATAGATCAATACCCACAATTTCCGCGCCGGGGTTGGCGATCGCCAGGACTAAGGACTTATAGCCCGTGCCACAGCCGGCATCGAGAATCCGCTTACCCTTGGTCTGTGGCACCCGATGATCTCGCACATAAAAGGGGGTCACTAAATCGTGGACAAAAAGAACGTTCGGGTCATCCTTGGGAGTTTTGTCAATGGCCACACGGGGATAGGGACCATAGTCAAACTGGCGGCGAATTTTCTCTAGATCATCCGTAGCAGCCATCCCTCTCTCCCAAGCAGTTGGTTTCTCTGTCAAATTGATACTACAAGAGTGCTGGCACTGGAGATAGGTGCGTAGAAAGTTTTAACGCCCTCTGGGGAATTGACAATCGGTCGGCAGGGGGAGGAGGAGACCTGCCATAAACCGTAGCACCAGACGCTTGAGGGGGGAAACGGTTCGCAACAGCCACAGCCCGCAGCGGCGCACCGCCACCAAAGGCCACCATGTATTGGAAAACAGACGGTTAAGGAAGTCGGTAAAGGCAAGGGTCAAGACATTTTGCCACCAGCGTTGGCGGTGAAATTGCATGAGGTGTCGGCGATCGCCAATTTCCTCAAGGGGGGTAGCCAAAATCTGCTGTGCCAGATTCCACACATCCCGCAGTCCCAAATTGAGTCCTTGTCCCCCCACGGGATGGCAGCGGTGGGCTGCATCGCCAATGACCACAAAGCGATCCGCCGCGTAGGAGTTGACTTGCATGAATTGGGCTGGAAAGACAAAGCGATCGCTCACAGCCGTAATCTCCGCCATCTGGGGATCAAGATAGGGCTGAAGTGTTGCTAAAAAGCTGCGATCGTCGAGGGCCGCAACGGCTTCCGCCTCTGGGTGGGGCAGTGTCCAAACCACTCGATAGCGATTCTGCGGTAGGGGTAGCACTCCCATTGGTCCTGTTGGCCAAAAGCGCTCGTAGGCAATCACAGGTTGGGGATGGGCAACCTCGAGGGTGGCAACCACACAGGACTGAGGATATTTCCATCCCTTGGGTTCAATGCCCATCTGCTGCCGTAGGGGAGACTTGCCACCCTCTGCGGCGACCACTAAACGGGCTGCCAAGTGAGCCACCTTGGGTTGGGTAGGGTCACCAGAAATCAGGGTCAACTGAGCGCGATCGCCCTGCACTTCGTTGGTCACTACCCGCCACGGGCAGTAGAACGTGACATTGCTGGCAGACTGTACAACGCTCTGAAGGGTCTCGGCGATCGCTGCGTGCTCACCCACATAACCAATGGCTTCCGTGCCCAGATCCGCTGGGGAAAAGTTAACCATCAAGGGGAACCGTTCATCGGAGAGTTGCACCACCTCAAAGGGCTGCACATGGGGCATGAGCTTATCCCACACCCCTATTTCCTCAAAGAAGTAACGAGACACTTGGTGGAGGGCGTAGGCTTGACCCTTGGTGTTTTCCCGCCTGTAGGGAGTTGCCTCAATGAGGGCGATCGCTAGACCACTGTTGCGTAGCGCACAGGCCAGACTTAGACCCACAATCCCGGCACCAACAATCGCCACATCCACGGCGGGCAGCTCTTGAGCAGAAGCGACCAGGGACGGTTCTGAGGGGGCAAAGGCCGATGTCATCACCATTTTGATTTGGGCACAAAAAACACATGCCCCTTTATTCTAAGAAATCTGCAAGATTGCCGGAAATGTACAGCAATGGCAGACTAGGGGCAGAGCAATTGCATCACTATTCCTATGACCCCAGAAGCTGAGATTCATCGTCTGCTTGATCTCATGCCGGCGTCGGCACGGATGCGCTGTAAGTTGGTTTCTCGACCGCAACAAAGCCAAGTCCTGCGCTATCAGCCCCCTCTTCCTTGGGGCGATCGCCCAATTGAAATTAACTTTCGCCTGTGGCAGCATCTCGATCCCCCAGAGCGCGATCTGTTACTGCTGCGGGCAGTGGCTTGGTTTAACACCACGGGTTTGATCAAACTTGACCTCTACCAAGGACTAACGGTGGCCGGCTTACTGGGTACCCTCTTCCAGGCAATCCAAGCAGACCCCATTGGTATTTTGGTGGCGGGGGGGCTAACCACCTTTGCGGGGCTGCAAGTGTGGCAAAATACGCGGGGAATTCCCGTGGAGGTGGCGGCCGATCGCCAGGCCCTGCTCTTGGCTCAACGGCGCGGCTACAGTGAACAAGAGGCTGCCAAAGCGCTCCTTTCAGGTATCTCTCGGGTAGCAGAGTTGGAACGCCGTCCCGTTCTTGATGTCACTGAACTGATTCGCTGCCAAAACCTGCGCCAGTTGGCGGGTGAGTCTGAAGTCAAAGTTCCCGTTTAGGGCACTTGCAGACTTTGCCAGTACAAAAAGCCTGCCTGTACCACCCCAATTAAAAAGCCAAGAATGCCCCCCAAGCGGACAATAGCTTGCAACTCACTGCGAACAATGCCCTGAATTGCTAGTTCGAGATTTTCTGGTGAGGTGGCCTTGACCCGATCCACAATCACCCGATCTAAATCCAAAATCGGAATCGCCCGCTCAATGATCAGTTCCATATCCCGTTCCAGATAGCGATCGAGCACCAAAGCCAATTCATCGCTGACCACTTCCAAGGAGGCACCCAGACTCGCCGAATCTCGCAGTCGCCGCAAAATACTCAGGGAAATCGTTTCCCACTCCACCGTTTGACTGACCGTTTCAATGACGCTAGAGCCCTGCTCTTGGATATAACTGCGCACCGTCTGCCGAAACAGTTGCCGTAGCTCCCGCACCGTGCCGAGGGGCAAACTTTGCAGGGTAATATTTTGCAGGGCTTCCACCAAGCGTTGCCGCAGTGCCAATGCCGTAATCAATTCTCCGAGGCGGCGGTTACAGGCTTCCCGTTCATTGAGACAATACTCCCGCAGACGAATCAAAGTATTGCGCACTCCCACAAGATTAGCCACGACCCAATAGGTGCCACTGGTATTTTGCCGTAGTTCTTGATCGAGGACATTAATCGTGCGATCGGTGAGAAAGTCAATTATCGCCAGTCGTAGGCGATCGGGGGGCAGCATGACCGACAGCAGCCAATCCGCTAGTTTCTCCGCCTGTTCATCATTCAGTTGCAGCTCCACCAATACCTGATCAAACAATTGATTGAGTTGCGGCTCCAAAAAATCTTCCCGCCGCGACCACACCTTAATCAAACGGGGCAAGGCACTGCCAAAAAAATCCCGCAGAATATTCGCCAAAACTTGGGCCGATCGCTGTTCACTTTGAGCCTGAATTTGGCTAAGACTTGTTTGGAGGAGCCAATGGATGACCGCCTTCACCCGTTGCACTTGCAACAGCCGCCGCGCTAAGTTTTGCAGCTCCTCCGGCGTTAAGAGGGAACCCAGAATGGCATCGGCAATTCGACGGGCCAGCCGCTCCTGATTGCGGGGGATGAGACCAGGAGTAAAGGGGAGTTGCTTGCCGCCTACATAAACTGGCTTGTAGGGGCGAAAGAGCATTGTAATTGCTAAATCATTCGTAAAGTAGCCGATGACCCCCCCCGCCAACGGTGGTACAAGCAATGTCCAATAGCTAATCTCTGCCAATGCTGGCCTTCGCCTCCTCTGTTTGCTGACTTTTTTCTAGGCAATGCACAGGCGCAAAATAGCCCCAGCCATCTTGGCGCCGGATTATCCCCGCCTTTTCCTAAGGGGCTGTGGCTATCACCGCTGTTGGTCATCTTGGTCATACGCCCTTAAGCCCTTAAAAGTTTACAGCCGACGAATGGCATCAATCAGAACTTCTGGCGGTTGCACTCCTTCCCAGCGCTGTACTTCACGGCCTCGGTGGAAAAGAATCAATGTGGGCAGGGCCTGAACGTGGTATTGGCTCGACAGTTGAGGATAGCGCTCAGAATCAATTTTGACCACCTCGACCTCGGATTTCAAATGTTTCTTGACCTGCTCTAAGATAGGAGCCATCATTCGGCAAGGGCCACACCAGTCGGCATAAAAGTCAACCAAGAGGGGCTTATCCGTTGTGGCTAGGAGATCGCTAAAGCTACTAAATTGACGTGTGGTTGCCATAGTCAATTCCGATCAAGACTCTACCCTCATCATAGACACAGGGCAGAAAAACTGGCGAAAGGATGGCTGCCCCAGTCTGAATAGGCGGGAAAAAGGCGCTATTGTTGAGGTTGAGCGCTCTGTTGTGATTGCTGCTGGATGCTCGTTACTGCTTCTACCTCTCGTCCCAGTCGCTGGCTGCTGTTTCGCCGTATTAGCCAAATTGTGGGAGTACTGGGGCAATTTGGTAGTCAACTGCTGTGGGACTATATTTGGCGGCGGCGGAGTCATCGCACTCAATCCCAACGGGCCCGTTGGCTCGTACAGCAATTATTGGTCTTGGGACCGACGTTTATTAAAATTGGTCAATTTCTCTCGACGCGATTTGATCTGTTGCCCCCCGCCTATATTGAGGCCCTGAGGAAACTACAGGATCAGGTGCCTCCCTTTGACTCGCGGCGGGCGATCGCCCTGATTGAGCAGCATTTGGGGCAATCCCTTGGGGATCTCTACGCCACATTTGATCCAAAACCCCTTGCAGCGGCCAGTCTCGGCCAAGTCCATCGGGCAAGGCTCCATAGTGGTGAAGAGGTGGTTGTGAAGGTGCAACGCCCACAACTGGAGGCGCAACTGTATCTGGACTATCTGGCCATTGGTGAACTCATTCGCTGGGCCGATCGCTGGCTGCCCTTTCTTCGTCCCTATGCCCTCCAAGAGATCTATGAGGAGTTTTTTAGTATTCTGCTGCGGGAAATTGATTACATTCAAGAGGGGCAAAATGCCGATCGCTTTCGTGCCAACTTTGCTCAAGACCCCTATATCCGTGTTCCTAAAGTCTATTGGACCCATACCTGCCACCATGTCTTGACGATGGAGTATCTCCCCGGCATTCGCATTGACAATCGAGCCGCGATCGAAGCCTTTGGCTTAAATCCCCAGATGATTAACCAGCGGGGAATTTGTTGCTATCTCAAGCAGTTATTGATTGATGGCTTCTTCCACGCTGATCCGCATCCGGGGAACTTGGCCGTGACCAAAGAGGGTGATCTGATCTTCTATGACTACGGCATGATGACGGAAGTGCCGGCCCTGAATCAGCAGCAGATGGTGCAAACATTTTTTGCCGTGCTACAAAAGGATAGCGATCGCGTGATTGCTGCCTTGATGGAACTAGGTCTGTTGATGCCTGTCACTGATAGAGTTCCCCTACAACGGATTATGCAATTGATTCTAGATCGATTTACCGAACGCCCGGTGGATTTAGCCGCCTT
>NZ_JACOMP010000190.1:0-3623 GCF_014466085.1 Thermosynechococcus sp. OHK43 | reverse complement strand
AGGCTAACAGGTGTATTAGTCGCTATAGGTTCTATTTTGCCACAAACTCTCGTTTATCGGTCGGAATAGAGAGGAAAATATACAAACCCCTCAACTTCGACAGGCCTAGAATAAACTAGAATAAAAGTTTTCAATGGCGCAGTGCCCTCAACAAAGCTTTCCCCTTCCCTAAGCTTCATTGGGATCAGGAGTAGGTCTCAGTCGCTGGAGCCAGAGTTACAGCCACTCCCCTAAGAAAGGGCTGTATTAGCCTTGAGAGCCGCGACATACCGCTGCACCTTAAGATCAATACCGGTAATGTCGGTGCCGACAACGACTGCCCAAGCCCCTAAACCCAAGGCCTTTGCAGCCATGGTTGGACTGGCAATTCCCCCTTCACAAAGAATAGGCACGCTGAGCTGCTTGACAAGCTGACTCAGAAGCGACCAACTGGGGGGCGGGGTATGCGCCGTGGTTTCGGTGTAGCCAAAGAGGGTGGTGCCTACCCAATCAGCTCCGGCAGCAACCGCGGCTTCGGCATTTTCCAGGGAGTCAATATCAGCCATCACAGGCTTGCCCAGTTCATCATGAATTCGCTGAATCAAATCCTGTAGAGGTTCAGGACGCGATCGCGCTGTGGCATCGAGGGCAATGATATCGGCGCCTGCTGTTGCAACAGCTACCGCATCGGCAAAGCGAGGCGTAATATACACAGGGTACGCTGGCAAGGTCTGCTTCCAGAGGCCAATGATGGGCACATTCACCGCTTGGCGCACTGCCTGAATATGGGCTGGGGTATTGATGCGCACGGCCACTGCCCCCCGCAAAACTGCTGCCCTTGCCATAGCGGCAATGATGTCTGGTGCGGCCAAAGGGGAATCTGGCGGGGCTTGGCAGGAGACAATCAGACCGCCGTGAATTTGCGTTGCTAGGTTCATGGTGTTTCGAGGTGCAGTTTCTGACGGGCGATCGCCCCCAGTTCTAAGGAGTGGCCACTGACTTTCTCTAGCAAGTAGAGACAATGCTCTGGCCGCAGGAACGTGCCATCGTTGCGACAGACCCCTGTGTAGATCAGGCTCACCGTTGGCCAGTGATCTTGGTACTCATTGAGGCGAATCTCCAGGAGGCGATCGCGCAAATTAACCACTTGGGTTTTCCCTGACTTGGTGGCTAGCTCATAGAGAATTTCAGGCGTGGCTCGCAAGGTCTCTAACCACTGTTCCCAAGTCTGCCGCTCTAGGGGTTCAGGTGCACGGATGAGCAGTTCATAGGTGGCGGCTTGCAGGGCTTGACTAGCAGCAGGTTCACTGAGGGGCACCACCTCACAGCCATAGAGGGGTATCTCCTGAGGAAGCTGCTGCCGCAATTGGGCCAGCACCGTCTGCGCATCAACCTCACGGTAAAACTCCAGGTCCACAATTTCCCCATAGCTGGTCACGCCAAGGGGCAAGGCACTGGCGATAGAGATGCGCGGCGAGGGGTGAAATCCGCCGCTAAAGGCAATGGGCAAGTGGGCACGGCGGACGGCCCGCTCAAAGAGGCGCAGCAGGTCCAAATGGCTGAGGAGGGTCATCTCGCCCGTTTTACCAAAGGTGAGCCGCAGACGTTGAACGCGTTCTTGGGGAACCTGGGGCTGACCTTGAATGGGCGGAATCGGCGGGGGCGGCACGACCACGTTATGGCCAAAATCAATACCACAGACGCCGCAGTGGGAACAACCGTCAAAGGAACAGTCGGGCACCACAACCGCTGCCAGGGCGCGGTGTAAGTCTTCCTTGAGCCAGGCTTTACTAACGCCCGTATCAATGTGATCCCAGGGTAGGGGGGCATCGAGGTTGTGGCTGCCACCGCTAAAGACATTCCACTCGCCCGCTTCCAGTTGGCGGTATTTCCAGTCCAAACCCGCTTCTTGAATCGCCTGAGTCCAGGCGGCATAGGCGCGATCCAGGTTTTCCCACCAAGAGTCTTCGCGGGCTCCCAATTCCCAAGCGCGGCGGATGACAGGGCCGAGTTGGCGATCGCCCCGACCCACAAAGTCCTCCATTGCCGAGATGCGCACATCGGTAAAGTTGGCCTTCAGACCCTTAATAGTCCGAAATTCTGCCTTGAGCAGCTCCTGTTTGCGCAGAAACTCACTGGTGGAGACAGCATGCCACTGGAAGGGGGTGTGGGGCTTGGGGGTAAAGTTGGAGATGGTCAGGTTAAAGCTCAGGGGTTTGCGTCCTTTGATCCAGCACTCCCGCCTCAGCCAACGGATGGTTTCCGCAATCCCCAAGACATCGGCATCAGTTTCCCCCGGCAGGCCAATCATAAAGTAGAGCTTGATCTTATCCCAGCCCTGCTCATAGGCCGTTTTTACTCCCCGCAGCAGTTCCTCATTGGTTAAACCCTTGTTGATAATGTCCCGCAGTCGTTGCGTTCCCGCTTCCGGGGCAAAGGTGAGCCCTCCTTGGCGAGTACCACCCACAATGTGGGCAATGTTTTCATCAAAGCGATCCACCCGCTGACTGGGGAGCGACAGAGAGATATTCTCGTTTTGGAGACGGTTTTTAATTTCCACCCCCACAGCGGGCAAAGCCAAATAGTCGGAGCAACTCAGAGAGAGTAGGGAAAACTCGTTATAGCCGGTGGCACGCATCCCCGTTTCAATGGCAGCAATCACCTCCTCAGGGGCAACATCACGGGCAGGGCGAGTCAGCATCCCCGGTTGGCAAAAGCGACAGCCGCGCGTACAGCCGCGCCGAATTTCCACCGTCAGGCGATCGTGAACGGTTTCCACATAGGGCACCAAGCCAATAGCATAGTGGGGCATTGGAGTAGCCACCCGCCGCAAAATTCGCTCCGGCACGGCGGGGCGATTGGGCTTAACAGAGCCATCTCCCTGGCGATCATAAAACTGGGGCACATAGACCCCCGGCACCTGTGCCAAATCCAATAGCAAATCTTGACGACTCAAGCCGGCTCGTTTGCCTTCCGCCACCACAAGGCCAATTTCAGGCAAGAGTTCTTCGCCATCCCCAAGGGCAAAAAAGTCAAAGAAGTCAGCGTAAGGTTCAGGGTTCGATGTCGCTGTCTGTCCTCCGGCAAAGATGAGGGGAATATCTTCTAGGGATGCCTGTTGTCGCTCCCGCCAAGTCAGGGGTAGCCCCGCCAAGTCGAGCATTTCCAGAATGTTGGTAGCACCCAGCTCATAGCTGAGGCTAAAGCCGATGATGTCAAACTCCCGTAGGGCACGGCGCGATTCCACAGCAAAGAGAGGCGTTTGGGTGGCTCGCAATTTGGCGGCTAAATCCGCTGCCGGTAGGTAGGCGCGATCGCACAGCTGAGCGGGGAGGGTATTGAGAATGTTGTAGAGAATAATGTGCCCCAAGTTTGAAGCACCCACCTCATAGATTTCTGGATAGCTGAGCACCCAGCGCACCGTTGCAGCTTCCCAGGGTTTATGAACCGCACCGCGCTCATTGCCCAAATAGCGAGCGGGTTTGAGGATCTCAGGGGTGAGCAACTCAGTAATCGGAACAGCCATGGCCCAGGAACTCAATTGAACTCAATTGCAAACATTTAGGGCAGTAAAAAGCGAGATTCCCCCGTGGGCATTGGTCGTGGGGGTTTGGGAGGCGCCAAAAGACCTGCACTGCCGGGTT
>NZ_JACOMP010000189.1:0-5129 GCF_014466085.1 Thermosynechococcus sp. OHK43 | reverse complement strand
ATCAGTGCCTAACATATAGAGGGCGTCAATCTGCTCAGTGACTTTCATAGTCCCAATTTCAGCCGCAAAGGCGGAGCCCACCCGCCCGGCGAGCACCACTGCTGTCAGCACAGGCCCTAGTTCCCGTGCAAGGGCGATCGCCAGCACCCCACCTACCGCAGAGGTGGCACCAAAGGTAATAAATTCACGGGCGACCTGAATCGTAAACACCATACCCACAAAAGCGGCTGTAATCAGGGCAACACTGAGGGAAGCAGGCCCCACCAAAGCCATTTGCTCAATCAAGTTCCGCAGAGCAATCCGCCCCCGCAGCAAATGATAGGTGACTTGACCCGCTAAGAGAAAGGCTGTACCCAAGCGTTGTACACCCTGACTTGCACGCCAGCGTAGCCGTGGCCACTTCATCGCCTTCATGGTTGCGTCCTAGAAATTACCGGTTTCACCCGCAGCACCATTACCCAAGCCTGAGAGTTTGAGGAAGAGGTTTTTATCCGTTGTGCTCTGATAGACACAGCTAATTTCAGGCTTGGCGTCTAGGTTGCCGACATAGCCAAAGGTATTCAGCCGTTGGCGACAACTGCGCAACTGTTCACCCGTAATGAGTTGTCGCTGTTCTAGGAGGGCAACGTTATTGGCCCGCAGAACACAGCCCGGTTGCATAGAGGGTTGGGACACAAAAACTGAAAAGGGATTAAAGGTCACAAAAATCCGCGTATCCACCGCGATCGCGCTCGCACCAAATTGCACGCAAATATCGGGATTGGGTGCTGCTTGATCAATAAACTGCGTCGAGGCCACATTATCGGGGTTAAGGGTCGTGGTTTTGCTAAAGGTGACGCCAACGCCAACCCCAATAATGAAAACGCCACCTAAGATTGCCAAGGTACGGGTGTTCACCGCTGACTTGGATTCTGGCTCTGGCGGACGACGAGTTTGGGGACGGGGACGCGGTGGAGATGGCGAACGTCGAGGCATAGCAGCAAAAGTGAACAGCACTTCCCTACCAGTATGCCCTTATAAGGAAGAGTTTGCCTGCCCCCCCGCCTGTTTTGGCTTGGCCTTGTTCACTTTCAGGACTCGCCCTAGCCATGTAGCACCATCAAGATCATCAATGGCAACGGCCTCCTGAGTTTCATCTGCCAGTTCAACAAAAGCAAAGCCCCGTCGCTTACCGGTTTCGCGATCCACCGGCAACACAATCCGGCGAATGGCACCATATTTTTCAAAAACTTCGCGAAGATCGTTTTCAGTGGCCTCGTAGGAGAGGTTGCCGATGTACAGTGTCATAACCCGAACTCAGACGCAATTTGACAATCATGATAGCCTTTTGCCTTGATTTCTCTGTGCGATCCAGGCTACACAACCGAGGACTTTGCAAAGAAAATTAACGTTTTCTATCGGACTTAAAATATATGGAGATTAAAAAGAAATTAATCCTTCCCTCTCAGTCAACTGTAATAGCTGACTACAGCAGTTCAGGCAAAAAAACAGGCGCCCTCAGGGCGCCTAGGAAAAGTGGATTATGGTTTGGATTATGGTTGAATGTTGGGCTTCACACAGCAGCCAGTGACGACCAGCTTAGCATTTAGCACCGCCGTATCGTCTTGAACCAGGAAGCTCAGCCGGTAGCCGTTCAGCCAAGAGGGCGCAATCGGAATCGTGAGGGTTGTTGTCGTGCCGGCACTCACCCCAGTGTTGGGCCACAGGTACTGCCAGTACAACACACTGCCGTTTTTCCAGAGGGAGATCTTGTCATTACCTGCATCAGGGCTTTGGTGCGATTGGCCATTCTGTAGCGCCTTGAGGGTGACCACTAGCTTAGCCTTTTGCACCTCGCAGCAGCATTCTTTGCAGCCCTGCCACTGGAAAGTATGCCGCACCTGGCGGTTTGGTGTCGTACCGTTGAAGTTCGGCTCTATCCATTGCGGACCGGGTGTGCTAGGGAAGTCCGGGCCATAGGGCGTGGTGGTCGGGGGCGGGGGCGCCTGGAGGACAATGGTCTTTGGACAGGGCTTTTGGGGAGCACTCCTCAAGTCGGGTGAGGCTTGGCGCTCCTCGATCTCATCGGGTATGGGTAGCGGCTCCGGTTGACGCGGCGGCACAGGTGATTTCAGAAAGGGTGGGGTTTCGAGCTCTGGCGGCGCAACCGGTCCCTCAATCTCGGGTTTATTCGGCAGCGTCCGGTCGTTGATGACGTTTGGGGTAAACATGGGCGGAGGCCCCTTTCGCTTCGAGGGCGTTTGGGCTAGGGAAAGTGTTGCGCCAAAAGTGATAAAAAGAAGAGTAACAATGAAGTTAAGTTTTGTGTTTCTCGAAAGTTTCATAGTCATCTCCTCCTCCCTCCCTACATTGGGGAGGGTCTGATGCAATCAATAATCGGTAATAATACGCAAACCCTTGATGTGGGCGGCTTTAGCAGCTTTTGACGTGCTAGACGCTCCTATGGCCGCTTGTGTTCCTGTTCTTGTTCCCGATGAAATGGTCACTCCTGAGCATTCCGTCAATTTGTGCCTGTGCCACTGCTGGCATACTTCCACCCACAGACCGCGATAAACCTGTCACGATCTAAAGTATCAGCGTTACCTCACTGCCCTGCCCTAGATTGACACCGCAGAATGCTGGTTTAAGCCACTTCTCGTTTCAGGTAGGACAATAGAATGACTGCCTTGGCACGATTGAGCTGGTCACTGTCGGTTTTACTGAGAGCTATTGCCCTTTGGTCAGCCAGTGGGTTGGCGATCGCGGGACCGACACTCCCTTTAGCAGGAGAACATCAATTGCCGTTGGCGAATGGACTCTACCTCTTTGGTGAATCTCCCCAACCGCAGCGAGTAGGTCGTAGTTACATTGTCTTTGCAGTGCAAGATCGTAAGGTTTACGGGGCGCTTTATCTGCCCAATTCCTCCTTTGATTGTTTTCGGGGTACCGTCGGCGATCGCCAGCTGCAGGTGACGGTTCTGCCTACCTATGAAGAAGAGCCCTACCAAGCAGAAATTGATTTACTCAGTTTCTATAGTTTGCCTCGCTTGAGCCCTAGCGATCGCGCCATTTTGGCCACCTGCGCAGCCGAACCACTACCCATTGTCACCCACACAGGAAGCTAGGTAGAGGTGTTATCATCAGACAGTACCTTTTGCCATTAAATTTTAGATGGTTAAGCTAACCCCGACGCCTGCCTATAGTCTGACCCTGCGATTAGAGACCTCCTTAGATCCGACGGAATTGGGCACTGTTTTGCAGATCATTGGCGGGCAACACGGGCAAGTGGATTCCATTACGCTCATTGAGAAAACCGCCAATAAAATCCTACGGGAACTGGTGGTGGTGGCTGCCAGCCGCGATCATGCTGAGGCCATTGTCAATGCTGTCAAATCTGACACCCAAGCCACAGTGCTAGAGGTGAGCGATCGCACATTTCGCCTCCATGAGGGGGGCAAAATCACCGTTAAAAGCAAGCATCCTCTGCAAGGATATGACGATCTGGCGATGGCCTATACGCCGGGTGTGGGTCGGGTATCCCAGGCGATCGCTGACGATCCAGACTTGGTTCACAAACTCACGATTAAAAGCCATACCATTGCCATTGTCAGTGACGGGAGCGCTGTGTTGGGATTGGGCAATATCGGCCCAGAGGCTGCCCTACCGGTGATGGAGGGCAAAGCGATGCTCTTTCAAGAATTTGCTGGCTTGGACGCGTTTCCCATCTGCTTGGCCACCCAAGAGGTGGATGAAATCGTTGCCACTGTGAAGCGGATTGCCCCTGTCTTTGGGGGCATCAACCTGGAGGATATTAGTGCCCCCCGCTGCTTTGAGATAGAAGCCCGTCTGCAGGAAGAATTGGATATCCCTGTGTTTCACGATGACCAGCATGGCACTGCTATTGTCACCCTCGCTGCCCTCAAAAATGCCCTGCAATTGGTGGGTAAATCCTTAGAAACGGTGCGCATTGTTATTAATGGTGCAGGCGCAGCTGGGATTGCCGTGGCACGACTCCTGCGCAAAGCTGGGGCCAAAGACTTAATTTTATGTAATCGCCGCGGGATTCTCTCGGTGCAGGCAGACCTAACTCCTGCTCAACAGGAATTTGCTGTTGCCCAAACAGGAACCCTTGCCGATGCCCTTGTGGACGCCGATGTTTTCATTGGCTTGAGTGCCCCTGGCGTCCTCACCGTGGAAATGGTGCAGCGCATGGCCAAGGAAGCGATTGTTTTTGCGATGGCCAATCCCGTTCCGGAAATCCAACCCGAACTCATCTCTAACCATGTGGCGGTGGTGGCTACCGGCCGCAGTGACTATCCGAATCAAATCAACAATGTGCTGGCCTTTCCGGGGGTGTTTAAGGGTACCCTTGCCTGTCGGGCACCGCGAATGACCGAGGAGATGTTCCTCGCGGCAGCGGAGGCGATTGCGGCCTTGGTGAGTCCCTCTGAACTACAGGCCGCCTATATTATTCCCTCGGTGTTTGATCCACGGGTGGCAGCGGCGGTGGCCCAGGCAGTGGAGGCCTGCGGGCGATCGCTGGGGTTAGCGCGTGCCTAGTCTCTATTGCGGGACAGTAAAGGACTGAGTCAGGGTCAGGCCCAAATCCGTATTGGCATCAACAACCACTAGTTGCCGCACGGCCGGATCAATCACACCCCCAATCGTGGCACCGGCGGCAGCACCGGTAATCACTTTTTCGGGCGTAATCTTGCGATCGCCAATCACCGCCGAAGCACCGGTGGCAAGGGCTGCCCCAATTAGGGTATCCCGAATAATTGAAGTTGCCGGACGCTCCTGATTGGTTTCAATGGCTGCGCCCGTTGCTGCTCCCGTAAGGACCTTCAAGGGGGTAATCTTTTGATTGCCCAGCAGGCCAGACAATCCAGCAGCCACCGCTGACCCAATGGCCGCATTGCGGAAGACATTGCCAATGTTGGGGTCACGGGCATCGCGAATGGTGCGAATGATTTGGGAATTGGCGGCGATCGGTAGCTGGCGGTTATTGATCACTACTGTATTCGCCACAAACTGGGAGCCTCCTTGGGCGGGCTGGATCTGGCCAAAAATTTCACTGCCCACGGGAATCACGACTCGACCCCGACTATCGCGGACATCGGCAGCCGTCACCAAGCGCAGGGCAAGCGTTT
>NZ_JACOMP010000188.1:0-7574 GCF_014466085.1 Thermosynechococcus sp. OHK43 | reverse complement strand
GGGTTGATACTTCTTAACCTTGCGCTGATTGGGGTCGCCAAATAGGGCTTTCAGCATGCGACGGGCACCATGGATACAAAGCTGTATACTTTACATCCTATAGCAACTGCCTGTTCCTCGCTGTCAAGACGTAGCCTAGACGTATTGACTGATGTCCTCTTGGCAGACATCGCTGAGGTAGGTCAGGGCGCGAAACCGCAGCATTATCACCTCCTCATAGAAGGGATTGAGTTTACATAGGGGGGGAATGGTAATGACTGGCCGACCAAAGAGGGAGAGGGTGCGGGCAAAGGGACATTGGGCAGGAATCCAGCGACAAATGCGGTGGGCGATCGCCGGCGTGGTAATTGGATAAGTCATTAGCCATTGGCGGATTTTGGTCATCAAAGAAGCGGGCGGGCGTTGGGTAAGGAGTTGATTCATGGGACTATCCTCACAATTGCGCATACCCTCACGGTAAAAGATAATCTATGTAAATAGCAACATGCTTTTAATATAAAAAATCTTTATCAATAATAAGCATTGCTAAACTTGCAGCAGGTTCAGGCGAGGAATGGCCCTCCTTCCGCTCAGCAGAGTGCTAAACTGTTCATCAACTCAAACTCCGATGAAGTTTTGTCTAGAAATCTTTCAATTGCTTGTATAAACTCATTTGCTATTTTTGCCCATTCATCTTGGTCTTGCTTAAATTTCCTAAGGAAGATACTCAATGAGTCCACTGGTTGCTAACTATTACCTGACCTACCGCTGTAATGCCCGCTGCCATTTCTGTGATATTTGGGCGCTGGAACCGGGCAAAGAAGCTGATTTTAGCGCTATCCAAACCAATCTCCGCGACTTGAAGCGCTTGGGCGTGAAATATGTGGACTTTACGGGGGGCGAACCGCTGCTGCGTGCCGATGCCCCAGCCATCTACCGCGAGGCCAAGCGTCTTGGCTTCATTACCAGCATGACAACAAATACCATTCTCTATCCCCGTCGTGCCAAGGAAATTCAGGGGGTGGTAGATTTCTTGAATTTTTCCCTCGATGGGCCGGATGCTGCCACCCATGATCAGTCGCGGGGCGTGAAAATTTTTGACACGCTGGTGGAATCGGTCAAGATTGCCCTCGAGCTGGGTGAATATCCCGTGCTGAACCACACCGTGACAGCCCAGAACTATGAGCGAATTGGGGAAGTCGCTGAATTTGCCCAAAGTTTAGGGGTACGGGTTTGGCTCAACCCTGCCTTTACTGCCCACGAACACTACAACGACAAAAAGAACCCCACTCCCGAAATTGCCAACAGCATTGAACAAACAGCGAAGAAGTATAACAATGTTGGTTACAATAAGGCAGCGCTAGCCCTCATTCGCGCCGGGGGAAACAGGACTCACAATCCCCGTTGTAAGGCGGTGGATGCCGTGATTGCCATTTCCCCCAATGATGAGTTGCTGCTACCGTGTTACCACTTTGCGCAGAAGGGAGTCCCCATCAATGGTCGCCTGTACGAACTGTACAAGTCCTCCGAGGTGGTAGAGGAGTATCGCCGCTCCCAAGGCCGACTTCCCGTCTGCGAAGGCTGCACAGTGTGGTGTTATCTCATTCCCAGCTTCTTTAAGGGACTGGATAAGTACTGGTTTCTCAATCAGGTGACCTATGCCGGAGAATTCCTGGCCCGAAAACAGTTTCTACAACGAAGCCGACCCCCTCGACGAACTCCTGTCGGAGTGGGTTGATGACCCAGAGAGTCCTCCATTACAACCGCGTTCTGAGGGTCGCCGTCGCAAGGCTTTCCTAGCGCTGTCTCTGATTTGGGGCAGCACGATCGCCATTCACCTGATTGTTGGTGGTATCTGGCTCATCTATGTCCTAACCCTCTTGATGAGTTTCCAAACCCTGCGCTACTGGCGCGCCAAACCCCAAAGTCTGCCAGCGTCAGAGACAGCAGAAAGTGTGCCGCCGATGGTGTCCTTGGTGGTGGCTGCCAAAAATGAAGAGGCGGTGATTGGTCGCCTGGTGAAAAACCTCTGCCACTTGGATTATCCCCACTACGAAGTGTGGATCATTGATGACAACAGTAGCGATCGCACCCCCGATATTTTGAGCGAACTACAAAAGCAGTATCCTCATCTCAAGGTGCTGCGGCGGCTGCCAGGGGCAGGGGGTGGCAAATCCGGGGCTCTCAATCAAGTCCTACCCCTGACACGGGGAGAAATTATTGGCGTCTTTGACGCCGATGCCACGGTACCCCCAGATCTGCTGCAGGAGGTGGTCAACCGCTTTCAGGTGGCCAGTGTCGGCGCCGTCCAAGTGCGCAAGGCGATCAGTAATGCCGACATCAATTGGCTGGCCCAAGGTCAAGCGGTCGAGATGATTCTCGATGCCTACTATCAACAGCAGCGAGTTGCCTGTGGCGGCATGGGAGAACTGCGGGGCAATGGCCAATTTGTGCGGCGGCAAGCCCTAGAGCGCTGTGGGGGCTGGAATGAGGAAACCATTACTGACGATCTCGATCTCAGTCTGAAGCTGCATCTCCACGGCTGGCAGATTGACGTGCTGATGAATCCAGCGGTACAGGAAGAGGGCGTGACCACACTGCTGGCACTGTGGCACCAACGCAATCGCTGGAGCGAGGGCGGCTACCAAAGCTATCTCGACTACTGGCAGCCCTTGCTGCGCAATCGCCTTGGCTGGCAAAAAAGCTGGGATGTGTTCTGCTGGTTTTTGATCAAATATGCTATTCCTACGGCAACCATTCCCGATCTGCTGATGGCTCTGCTGCGCCACCGCACGCCGGTGCTGGTGCCCTTGACAACCCTAAGCTTGACGATTTCGATGGTGGGAATGCTACGGGGCATTCCTCAGGCTCAATCCATGGGGGTGTGGCAACTGTTTTGGCAGAGCCTACGGGGAACCCTATACATGTTCCATTGGTTGCCAGTAGTGAGTACGACCACCTTGCGTATGGCCCTACGGGCAAAACGTCTGCGGTGGGTGAAAACGGTGCACCATGGCCCCTAAGGGAAAAACCTGCTGCCTGAGGATCTCAGGAGCAACCACTTTAAGCTAGGCTAGGGGCAGATTTTCACGGGTTCTGCCATGTCTCGGAATAGTAACTTGCTCCCGTTGCTCTTCTCCCTTGTCTTCACCTGTGGCCTGCTGGGGGTGGGGTCAGTGCTGGTTCTGCGGCTCCTAGGCAATCAAAATCCCCTAGAACAAGTCACTGGCCGGTTGTCCACTTCGCCGGCAGCAAAAACGCCAGAGAGGTTGGGCGCTAATTTCAGTGATGTCAGTAATGTTCCGAGCGGGACGTTTCAGTACGGCGGCAGTACCACGTGGGCGCCGATTCGCCGCGATGTCGATCCTTTAATTCAAGTGGCTTGGCCAAATTTTCGTCTGCGCTACACGGATCCAGCAACCGGTACACCGGGATCGGGGAGTGGTATTCGCATGTTACTGAACAATCAAATTGCCTTTGCCCAGTCCTCACGCCCTTTGAATGAAAAGGAGCGGCAGCAGGCGCAGAGTCAGGGTATCAAACTCGTTGAATTGCCGGTGGCGATCGATGGCCTTGCGATCGCCGTCAATCCAACCCTCAAGATTCCCGGCTTAACAGTCCAGCAGGTGGTTGATATTTACACCGGTAAACTCAGGAACTGGAGTCAAGTGGGGGGGCCGAATCTGACCATTACCCCCTTTTCACGACGCTTGGAAGATGGTGGTACCGTGGAATTTTTTGTCCAAGAGGTCTTAGGGGGGCAGCAACTTAGCACTAATGTCGTTATGGTACGAGATACCACGGATGCACTGCGGCGCTTGGGGACGACCGTGGGCGGAATTTACTACGCATCGGCACCGGAAATTGTTGGTCAGTGCAGTGTGCGACCCTTGCCCTTGGGGCGTCAGCCGAATCAGTACGTTCCTCCTTACCAAGAACCCTACGTTGATTCTTCCCAATGTCCACAGCGGCGCAATACGCTAAACTATCAAGGATTTCAGGACGGCACCTATCCGATTACCCGTCGCCTGTTTGTCATTACTAAGGATGACAATAGCCTAGATGCCCAAGCCGGTCGTGCCTATGCGGCTCTGCTGTTGACCGACGAAGGACAGGCAATCATTGAAAAAGCCGGGTATGTCCGCCTGCGTTAGGGGAGGGCTGTGTTGGATAAGCCCCTGAACCGAACCTATGAGCGGGTAATGGCGGCGATCGCCAGCCTCAACCTGGCGTTGGTGCTTTTTGATCTCACCTATATTCCGCTGCGGGACTTTTGGCTGTTGGGAAAAGTCCGCATTCCCCTAATTCAGCGGGTCATTTATCTACCCCAGCCGTTGCCGATTACCCGCCTCTATGACCCCATCAAAGGCATTCAACCCCACCGAGTAACGCAGCAGTACATCAACACCGTCAACCAACTACGGCACACCATTACCACTGAAGGCGTGGATGCCCCAGGAACACAAGCGCTGTTGACGCAGTTGCGACAGCAGAGCAAAACCATGGTGGACACCAATCCCTTTGCTCTGGCCAATAAGACCGGCACCCTTGAGCAGATTAAGAATCGCATGCGGCAGCGGGTCTTTGGCAATCGGGATGCATCCTCCAAAGAGTCCTTTGAGCGCTTTTGGAGTTCGGAGTACATCAATGCACAGGACTGGCGGAGCAACCTGAATTGGTTTGAGAAGCACATCATTCCCCTAATAGCGACCAACTATTGGCGCGCCTATGGCGAGGATGGGGATTTTCTGAATCGGTTTGGCGTTCTGGATCTTCCCTTTAATCTCCTCTTCTTTGTTGAGTTCTTGGGTCGCACGTTTTGGCTGAGTCGGCAGTGTCGCGGTTGTCGCTGGCGAGATGCCATGCTGTGGCGCTGGTACGATGGGCTACTCTTTTTTCCCTTTTGGTGGTTGGCACCGACGTGGGCATGGCTGCGGGTGATTCCCGTCATGATTCGCCTCGATCAAGCGGGTCTGATCTGCCTTGATACCCTGGAGCGGCAGCTATCTCAGGGCTTGGTGGGGGCGATCGCCACCGACATTTCAGAGGTCGTTGTCCTGCAAGTGCTGACACAACTGCAAAAGGCCATCCGCCGCGGTCAGTTTAGCCAGTGGCTTCCCCGTGCCTCTGACTTACAGGTCAATAGCGTCAATAGCGTCAATAGCAGGGCGAATGACATTGATGAGTTGGGGGAACTGGCGGCCTTGGTGGTTCAAGTGATCCTCTGCCGTGTCGTGCCCCAACTGCGGCCAGAAGTGGAAGCATTAGTGGCCTACAGCGTGGATCAGGTCCTACGGCAAGCACCCCCCTATCGGCGATTGCTGGAGAGTCCAACCCTAGCGGCCTTACCCCTGCAGTGGCGCCAATCCCTTGCCAAGGAGATTAGCGATCGCCTCTTTCTGCTGTTGGAGCAAGCAAGCAAAAACCAAGACAATCCACCCCGCGAAGGCGCCTTGCTGGTGAGTCAACTAGCGCAAAAATTTGGCCAAACCCTGAGTGCTGAACTCCAAGAGGAACAGGTGGGCAAGGTGATCCAAGACCTCCTGGTGCTATGGCTAGAGGAACTGAAAATTAACTTTGTGCGCCAGACCCACCTTGAAGGCATTGAAACAGTTCTAGAGGAAACTCGCACCCTTCAGGAACGTTTGGCGCAGAACATACTCGAACCCTAGGCTATTCAAGGGGTTGCAGCAGCCACAGGGCAGTGTAGGTCGTGTCCTTGGGAGTGGGCTGAATGAGCAGAAAGTGCAAGCCTTGGCTTTTTTGCAGGCGATCGCGAAACACCTCTCCCGCTTGCGCAATTTCCGAATCCTGAAACGTTAAAAACACCCAGCGATCGCGCAATCCACTGTGCAGGAGAATGCCACAGGGCTGCCCCGGTACAAACTCTAGGCGATAGGGCACCTGCTCTTGGAACCAGCGAGCCAGCTTCAAGGATTTGCGACCCCCATAGAGCATAATTCCCGGAATCAGGGTGTCTGCCGCCAAGCCTAGGGACTCCGGCAGCATCTCCATTTCCAAGGCCAGAATCCGTAAAGGGTACCGCATCAGTTGCTGCAAATCGGGGGGCGTAATCGCTGCAAACTGCCAAGATTCTCCCCAAATATCATCCGGCAAGGGCAGGGGCGGGAGCTGCTCAATGGCCAAGGGATCGTAGGCTTCACCCGTGTAGGTTTTCAGGCTTGGGTATTCCTGAGCGCGTTGGCACAGGTAGCGCTTCAGAGCAGAAGTGCGGCGGGTGGGCTCTAGGGGGATGTTGAGTTGTCGGCAAGCTCCTTCCACTAGCCCTAAACTTTCGGGGCGAAAGACCTTTACTCGCTCAGGCAAGGGCTGACCGCAACGGTTGAATTCTGTGGCAACCCAGGTACTACTCACCAGTGGTTCGGGACAAAAAGCCGTGTAGTAAAAATGTTCTTCAGGATCACAAATCACAAGTTCCCACAGATCAGCACCACTGGGGGTACGCAAAGGCCGACGGTAAAGGTCAACTTGCCAACGGGACATCGACGGAATAGATGAACAAAAGAGGTGATCGCCTTTTTCAAACTGAATACGGGCTATATTTATTTTCCTTGCTTTTTCTTGGATTTGTTAGAGCTATTCCAATAAAGAATGAAAAATTATCTCGGACAATCCTTGCCAATCACCTCATCCATAGAACCGCTGCATCCCGCATAGATCTGCTGTCGCTTTTCCTCACGGCGTTCTTGGCAACGCATCTGCTTTTTCAGGTGATGCCCAGCCGGCCGAGGGCGGAACTCATCGTGGAAATTTGTACCCCAAATTGCTGGGCACCGTCGACTAAAGGGTCCTCGGGACGCGCAGCAGCATCTGGCTCTAAGGCCTGCCAATCCAGTTTCCATTGACACAGGTCTGGCTCGCGATCGCGCCCCCGCCGTTTCCCTGATGCAAACTCAGAGCTTAGATCAGCCTAAGGATAAACTGCTAAAAACAATGGTCATGGCTTTGATGGGCACTTTCTTTAAGACATTGAAAGCAATTGATTGCCTTTAGGGTCAAAACGCCCCTTGATTTACCGTATTTCGCCGCCCCAATTCTGATGATTGCCATCAGCCCATAGTTGATGCACCGCCTCAGTTCCGAAGCCCATACCTAGGGACGTCAGGTTTGCAATAAAGTTCTCTTTCTAGGGGGTGTGACTCTGCGCTAATAGGGCAACCACCTCCTCAGTCGTCAGGGGTCGGGAGAAATAATAGCCTTGGACATAGTCACAGCCGAGTTCCCGCAGTCGCGTCACTTGATAGGGATGCTCTACCCCTTCAGCCACCACTTCCAATGCCAATCCCTTGGCAAGGCTAACAATGGCATCAATCATGAGGGGTCTTTGGTCGGTTTCAGGGATGAGCTTCACAAAGCTGCGATCAATCTTGAGGATGTCGATGGGCAGATGGGTCAAATAGGAGAGAGAGGAATAGCCAGTGCCAAAGTCATCAAGACTCAGCTTGATTCCCTGTGCCTTCAGTTTGCATAATGTCTCTCGCACCTGATCGGGCTGATCAATCCCCACACTTTCAGTTATTTCCAGGTGCAGGCAATGGGGAGGAATCTGGGTCTGTTCCAAAGCAGCCAACACT
>NZ_JACOMP010000187.1:0-4911 GCF_014466085.1 Thermosynechococcus sp. OHK43 | reverse complement strand
GGCATAGGCTGCGACCTCCCGGGGAATCCGCCGCGCAAAGCCGATCGCCCGATTTAATTGCCCTTCATGAAAGGCTACCTCTGCTAAGGCCAACACCTGATCAGACCACACCTCTAAGCGGCGATTAATCTCAGGGGCAAGGGGATGATCACGGGGCAAGTCGTCAATGAGATCAATGGCATGGAGCAAATCCTCAAGGGTGTGTCGCTCTGCCGCCTGTTGGGCGCAGTAGAGGCGAAAGGAGGCCGATGCCAGAGGCCAAAGGACAAAATCACAATTGCCGGGGGTGGTGGGTTGCCGCAGCAGCAGCCCCAGGGAGAGCCCCGAAATACCCACGGAAGTTAGCAGGGAGAGGCCAGCCGCCACTTGCCAGTGCTGCAACCAAGGCAAGTAGCGGCGCCACTGGTTGTTAACATGGGCGCCGAGACGGTTGAGTTGGCGCGATCGCCTACCAAAGCGCTTGAAGATCGCAATCCCTGCAGTTGGTTTAGTTTGATCCCGCACCGTCTCCCACTCCCCAACACTCCCAATTGGCATCCCTAACTCTGAGCACAATGCCCAGTGACAGCCCTTTTCTGAAACCGGGATTAAGGAACGGTGTTGTCTGACACTTGCTTTCGCAGTGTTGAGTGGGTTCCATCCTTGGGAAAAAGGCTGTCTCTAGGGAATGGCCAAACTTCTCAAAATTATCCTAATCAACTTAGATATTTAGGGCGAGAGCTAGACCAAAGACAAACTCAACAAACTAACTGTTCGTCGTTTCACTAGAGGTCGTTGCTTCGCTAGGGGCGGGCGCTTGGGAGGCCGCATTGCCTCGGTTGAGGGCTTCCTGCAACTTCGCTTCATCCTCCTTTGACAGGGAGGTGCGCAGGACTTTACCGCCAAAGGGAGCAATTTCCTCGAGTACTTTGTCAGGTGTGGCTTGACGGACCAATGTAAAGATGGCCGAGCTACCAGGAGCAATGGTTTGTCCCAACTCCTTGATGAAATTATCATCAATGCCAATATCGGTAAATTTGCCGGAAATCGCTCCCGCCACAAGACCCGCAGCCCAGCCCAAGAGCGGATTGAAGAACAAAAGACCAATTAATAGTCCCCAAAAGCCACCGCCAAGGGCACCCTGGAGGGTTAAATCCTGAGTCTGGGTGATTTTAACCTTGCCATCTTTAGTGCGCACGACAACCGCAGCGTCCTCAAGGTCAATGAGATGCTCACGCTGGAGTTTTAGTAACTGGATTAATACTTCGTTCGCCTTGTACTCATCATCAAATGCAATGACCACTAAGGTACTCATAACTTTAGGTCTCCCTACAAATGTGGCTCATAGAACCGCTCCTACCATAGCATTGTCATTAGCAGGTTGGGATTGCGGTATTGTAGCTAAGGGACAAGGCTAGGTCTTTGACAGCCCCTTTCACGCTAAGAGAGCGAGATCATGAGCACGCCACAAACCTACACTGTGACTATTCATGTGCGCCCCCTCAAGTCAGGGGATCCACCCACACGCACCTACACAATTACTGTTCCGGGCGATCGCTATATCCTGCAACACGCTGAGAGCCAAGGCCTTGAGTTGCCCTTTTCCTGTCGCAACGGTGCCTGTACCACCTGTGCTGTGCGTATTCTCTCTGGCCATGTCTATCAACCCGAAGCCATGGGACTCTCACCAGCCCTGCAAGCCCGCGGCTATGCTCTTTTGTGTGTGAGCTATGCCCGCTCTGACCTTGAGGTGGAAACCCAAGATGAGGATGAGGTCTATGAGCTGCAATTTGGCCGCTACTTTGGCAAAGGACGAGTACAGTTGGGGCTGCCCCTCGATGAGGATTAAGCAGCTATGTTAGCCGTGAGTTGCCCGCTGCCCGAGAGTGAGCGACAGCGTTACTTAGAAATTGCCACGGAGGCGGCCTTAGCAGGGGGTGCTGTCCTTCAGCACTACTGGGGCAAATTAAGTGAAATTGAGGAAAAAGGCCGCTCTGGTGACCTGGTCACGGTGGCCGATCGCCAGTCAGAAGCAGCAGTACTGGATGTGATTCGTCGCCATTGTCCAGATCATGCGGTGTTGGCGGAGGAATCAGGTCTTTCGGGACTCAAGAACAATCCATTCCTGTGGGCAATTGATCCGCTGGATGGCACGACCAACTATGCCCATCAATACCCCTTTAGTGCCGTGTCGGTGGCTCTCTTAGTGGAGGGGGAACCCCACATTGGTGTCGTCTATGATCCCTTTCATCGAGAATTGTTTCGCGCTGCAACAGGCCTCGGTGCCACCCGCGATCGCCAGCCCATTCACGTTTCCAGTACCGCAGAACTGAGTCACAGTCTTTTGGTTACCGGTTTTGCCTACGATCGCCGTGAAACGGCGGACAATAACTACGCTGAGTTTTGCTACCTGACCCATCTGACCCAAGGGGTACGGCGGGGCGGAGCAGCAGCCATAGACTTGGCCTACATTGCCTGTGGTCGCCTCGATGGTTATTGGGAACGGGGCCTCTCTCCTTGGGACTTAGCTGCTGGTGTAGTTCTTGTCCGTGAAGCTGGGGGCATCGTTACTGCCTACGATCAATCTCCTTTTCAACTGACATCGGGGCGGATTTTAGCCACCAATGGTCATCTCCACGCTGCCCTAAGCGAGGCTCTACTGCGGGTGAAACCCTTGGGCTTTTCATTTCTCCCAGAAGGACATTAACCTAGGTCTTCTAGGGAAATCGCGTCAGGCAGACAGGTCCGCACCTGTAGGGGTTGATAAAAATCTGTTTGTTGGAGATCCACCTTCGACTGGGCAGCGAGGAACAGCAGCGCCCAAAAGACACCCACGGAATCGGGCTTGCGCTGCAATAACTCCTGGAAGTCTAGCCATGTACCTTCGGGGGCCATTTCCCTGAGAAGGCTTTCCACTTCCCTAGCCATCTCCGTGAGGTTTTCTTGGTGAGCCAGTTGGGTAATGGCCTTGAGGGTGGTGGGACGGCGACGCTGCCGGCGTTGATGAGGCCGCAGCCCCTTTGGGCGATCGCTCTGAATGGCCAGGGTTTTCAGGTGGCCAATTAATTCTTCAAGGGTGAGGCGGCGCCATTGTTGGGGGGGCGCCACGGGGCGACGATGCAAATGCTGCTCTAGGGCATGGGGCAAAACCGCAAAGGACTGGTTTTCCCCAATCTCTGGCGGCTCCTCGCCTTCTGCTGCCGCTGGTGAAGGTTCAGTAACGGCCACTAGGCGATCGCTCTTGAGGAGCACCAGCATCGCTGCATACAAAAAGGCTTGCCCCGATTCACTGAGATTGGGTTCCCCCCGCCGTGCCAACTCCGCCAAACAGCGATCGCAGACATCAACAACTTGAATATCCCAGGGGTCAATTTCTCCCCGCTCCGCTAACTCAATCAAAATGTCAATGGCAGTATCGGCAAAAGATTGACTCATGACGGGCTGCCCCTCGTTGTTGTCTCTTGTAACCTCCTCCCGACGCTGAGCCGACGGCTAGAGGGCGGGACTGATAGCTCCCCAAAGCGCTCATTATTTAAAAACTCTCAGCAATGGGAATTGTAAAGTGAAACTTACTACCGCGATCGCGCCCCGCCGACTCCGCCCAAATTTGCCCCCCCAAATTGGTAATAATCTGGCGACAGATTGCTAGACCCAACCCTGTACCACCCGCCGAGCGCCGCAGTGCCCCCTCCTCCTGATAAAAGCGATCAAAAATCGTTTCCAAGCGATCGGGTTCAATACCGCGCCCTGTATCGGCTATGGTTACTTCTAATAACCCATCAGGACGGGGCTTTGCTGCAATGGAGACCTGCCCCGACTGCTCTGTAAACTTGCAGGCATTGTCCAGTAACTTCGAGAGCACCTCCACCAACCACTCACCATCGGCTCGCACCAGGGGCAGTTCCTCGGGCAAGATGGCCTGAATTGTCGGGAGTTGATCTTTGGGGGTGCGCAAACTACTGAGGGCCAAATCCACCAGTTCCTGGAGGGACAGCGGTTCCGGTCGCCACTGCACCCGGCCACTTTCCAACTGGGAGAGGGTGAGGAAGTCCTGAATCAGTTTCCGCATGCGCTCAGCATCGGCGAGGGCGGTACTCAGCATCACCTGCCGCAGTTCTGGATCCATATCAGGTTCGCTGGCTAGGCTTTCGAGGCAGACTTGAATGGTCGAAAGGGGTGTGCGCAGTTCATGACCTGTAATTGCAATTAGATTGCTGCGGGTACGATCTAATGCCTCCAATTGCGCATTGAGTTCTTCCAAATCGGCGTAGGCCTCTGCCTGAATCAGGGCAACCCCCACCTGGGTGGCGATCGCCTCCACTAATTCTGCGTCCATATCGTGCCACGGCAGCGCTTGGCCTCGGTGGAGTTCGACAATGCCCAAAAGTCGCCCCCGATAAAGAACAGGCGCCAGTAGGAGGGCTTTGACGCCGGCGGCATCGAGGGGCTTGAAACGGGTGGCCTCATAGTGGGGATCAGCGGCCACATCATCCACCTGAATCACCTGCTGATGCACCAGTGCCTGCTGCGTGTAGGGGTGCTCACTCACAGGCCAATACTGGTACTGCAAGGGGGGGAGGGCACCGCTAGTGTACTCGTGCTCGATGGGCACCCGCGTATCGGTACTGCGGCAACGATAAATTAGGCAGCGATCGCCCTTGAGGGCTTCCCCCAGCTCCGCCACGGTGCGAGTAAGAATTTCCGTGGGATTGAGGGAGTTGCGAATTGCCGTGGTAATCGCATTGGTGAGGCGTTCTTTGCGCTCTTGAATGGCAATTTGGCGGTAGGCCTTAATTTGCTTGTACTGGCCTGCCTGGAGATAGGTAACGAGGCGATCGACAAAGGGGGCAGGATCACGATTGCACCCCTCTAATTGGCGATAGGTTTCAACCAATACTAGACCTTCCCTGAGTTTCTCCTTGAGTTCAGGGC
>NZ_JACOMP010000186.1:0-6805 GCF_014466085.1 Thermosynechococcus sp. OHK43 | reverse complement strand
TCGCTCGTATTGGTCATCTCGAACCCCAAGCCTTTCTACCGATTTTGGCTGCCCCTAACCCCTTTGGCTATCGCAATAAAGTGACGTACCCCCTCCGTCGCCGCCACGGTGCCGTGGTTGCCGGCTATTACCAAAAAGGCTCCCATCACTTGGTGAACCTGAATCAATGTCCGGTGCAGGATCCCCGCCTCAATCCCCTCTTGGCTGCCCTGAAGCAGGCATTACAACCCTGGCCGATCTACAGCGAACAGACCCATGAACCGGGGTTTCGCCACCTTGGTTTGCGCATAGGTCAGCGCACAGGGGAGCAGCTCATTACCCTCGTGCTTGCCGGGCCATTACCCGCTGGTTTGCAGGCAGCGGCAGAAGGTTGGTTACAGCAGTTTCAAGGGGTGATGGGGGTCTGTGTCAACTTCAATCATCAAGTGGGAAATCGCATCTTTGGCGATGAGACACAGGTGCTGGCCGGGCGGCCCTACCTTTGGGAAGAAATGGCAGGGGTGAGGTTTCAGATTGCCTCGACCACTTTTTTTCAAGTCAACACAGCCCAAGCGGAGCAACTGGTCACCACCCTGCGAGACTGGATTGCTCCAACGGGTCAGGAACGACTGGTGGATCTCTACTGTGGCGTGGGGACCCTGAGCCTACCCCTTGCGGGCGCTGTGGCTGAAGTCATTGGTGTTGAAGTGCAGTCTGCCTCGGTACAGCAGGCGATCGCCAACGCCCAACACAATGGCATTAACAATGCTCACTTTGTCTGTGCCAAGGCAGAGGAGTGGCTACCCCAGTACAATCAGGCCGTGGATGTGCTGATTCTTGATCCACCGCGTAAAGGGTGCGATCGCGCCGTTCTTGAGGCCATTCTCCACAACCGTCCCCCACGCATTCTCTATGTCAGTTGTCACCCCGCCACCTTGGCACGGGATCTGGCTCACCTCTGCAGTACCGGTACCTATCAACTAGCAAACATTCAGCCCCTCGATATGTTTCCCCAAACGGCTCATGTAGAAACCATTGCTTTACTGACGACTGCCTAGGGCAGGATTATCCCCCGTGGGTGGGATGGGCCCCACCTGAAACATCTTGGCAAACATCCTACTAACATAGGCTTGACCATAGACCACGTTTGCCTTAGGCCTTGTCGCAGTGCTTGTCTCTGGTGGAGCAGTGGCTGGACTTTCCTGATGACTAGGGGAAGAGTCGGTAGGGTCCTGCTGCTCTGGTGGGGAATTCTCTGAAGGATGGACAGTTGTTGGTGGCTCTCGCCAAGGATCCTCAGGGAAAACAGCCCCCTGTTGGGGGTGACTCGTTTCTGCGGCGGGCGGCCAACGACGACTCCGATCCCCCAGAAGAGAACCGGCGGCCACCACAGCACCAGCCGGAATCGTTGTTTCCATCACCGTGGTACTGGCGCCAATACAGGCATGGGGTTCAACGGTCACCGCCCCAATCAGCAGCACTCCCGCACCAATGTTGACCCCTTCACTAATTGTGATGGTGCCGCCGTGGGCGTGAATGACGCTACCCATGCCAATGCAGACCCCTGCAGCAATCCGAATCGAAGCCCCTGCTTCTGCCCAAAGCAACACCCCCGGTGCCAAAACGGCTTGGGGATCCACCACCACATCACCCACAATGCGAACCGCAGGTGAAGGGGGCAGAGCTAAGGGCGGCAGGGGCATGGGGGCACCTCACAGGGAGGGCTACTTAGCAGCCTGTTGGAGTAGGATTTCGGCCACCCGCTGCTTGCCGACAGGATTAATACCAATCAGCCGCACATACTCGCCACTGTATTCTTGGAGGCAAGCCTGAATCGCAGCAAGGGCTTCATTAAGATTTTTGGCCTCAATGCGGGGGCCACTTTGCCAGGAGTTGGTGCGGTAGCGACGGGCATCCACATGTTCTAGGCCGAGGGTATAGCCCTGTTGCAGGAGTTGCCGGACTTGTTCAATCACCTCTTGACTGAGGCTATGGGTGCTTGTGCCCCCTTGACTGGAGGCGGTTGGACGCGGTGTGAACCCTTGACTACGGGTGCTATTGCCATTGCTGGCGGCTTTGCCATTGGGACGGTGAATAATGGTTTCCAGGACCCGCTGTTTGGCTTGGGGATTGACCCCCACAAGGCGGATATAGTCCCGCTGGTGCTCAGCAAGGAAAGCCTTCAGATCATTGATTTGCTGGGCAGAGGTAATTTTGATGCCGCTTTGCCAAGAACTGGTACGGAAGCGACGCTGATCGGCATACTCGGTGATGACTTGGCAGCCTTGGCGCAACAGGTCTTGAATTTGGTTTACGAGATCGGCACTGAGAAGCGTGTCATTGCCGTCAGAACTGACGGAGACATGACTAGTAGCCACTGGGGTGGGTGCTTTTGTGGCGATCGCCACCGGTCCCTGTGGGCGCTGAATAATTTGCTCAAGGACGCGCCGCTTTTGCTTTTGATCAATGCCAATAAGGCGCACATATTCACCCGCATGTTCTTGGAGACAGGCCTCAAGGGCGGCCAACACCTCCGGCTCCTGTTTGGATTGAATGGGAGCGCAGCTTGTCCAAGAACTCGTGCGATAGCGGCGGGCATCGGCGTGCTCTGTGCCAATTTGATACCCCTGTTGGAGCAACTGCCGCACCTGAGCCACAACGGAGGCATCCAAGGAACCCACTGGCGCTGCGTTCACCGTTGCACTGGGACGAGGGCTACTGCGACTAGCCACAGGTGCTTGACCGGGACGTTGAATGATTTCCTCGAAAACCCGACGCTTGGCCTTGGGATCGACACCAATCAGGCGCACATACTCGCCCTCGTGTTCCTTGAGTCGTT
Source organism: Thermosynechococcus sp. OHK43 (assembly GCF_014466085.1). Classification (NCBI taxonomy): domain Bacteria; kingdom Bacillati; phylum Cyanobacteriota; class Cyanophyceae; order Acaryochloridales; family Thermosynechococcaceae; genus Thermosynechococcus; species Thermosynechococcus sp. OHK43. The sequence goes on along the minus strand of NZ_JACOMP010000186.1, from coordinate 3,987 downwards.
GGGCGATCGCGGCCATTACCTGAGACTCCTGCTGCCCTGTCAAGGTCGGGCCACTTTGCCAAGAGCTAGTGCGATACCGCCGCGCATCGGCATATTCCAAGCTAATTTGGTATCCTTGCTGCAACAATTGCCGGACGTGAGTCCCATAATCTGTGGTCATGGTGTTCTTTTCCCCGGTGAGCATTTCAACGTGTAGGGTGGGTGGATCTTCTTGACGCTGGAGTTCATTCCGAATCGGGGCAATACAGGCAATATTCTCAGCACACTGGTACCCCGATAGCAGCGCTTCATTAATGCCAACCACGTGCTGGGCAAAGTGAATATCTGACTCTTCCACATTCGGCAGGCGATCGGCTTGCTGCTGCGTCGTGATCACCATTCCCGAAGGCACATATTTTCCCGGTGGAATTTCCACATCCTGAATGAGGACGTGCATCATGACCACACAGCCGGCACCAACCCGTGCATTAAACACCGTCGAGCGAAAGCCAATAAAACAGCCATCGCCAATGTAGGCAGGGCCGTGGATCAGTGCCATGTGGGTAATTGAGGCATTATCACCGATCCAGACAGAATACTCTTGGCCATCATCCCCAATCACCCGTCCCTGTTGGAGGCCGTGGATGACGACGCCATCTTGAATATTGGTGCGGGAGCCAATGTGGAAGGGCGTGCCTTCATCGGCACGGATGGAGGTGCCGGGGGCGATGTGAACATAATCTTTGATGCGGACATCGCCGATGAGGTTACTGAAGGAGTGGACGTAAGCCGTGGGGGCAATCTTTGGCTCCGCTAAATCCCTAGACCACGGCGTCGGGGGTGCCGCATAGCTTTGAACCGCCATAGGGAGAAGTCTCCAATGCTAATACTGGGTACGTTTGCTATAGAGCAAATAATTATCCCGACTTACGGTGTCAATAATGGCGACAACGGCTGCGTCAATGGGTTTGTCGGTGCCATTGATAATATAGCGGGCGGCACTGCCTCGGCTTACCAATACCCACTCATCCTGCCCTGCACCAACCGTATCCGCAGCCACTTCGTAGTCGGGTAAAAATTCGCCGTCCTCACCCAGATATTGCAAGACGAGAAACTTGACTCCCGTTAAGGTTTCTTCTTTTTGGGTACTGGTAACGGTGCCGCACACTCGCGCGATTTTCACTATGGGCGACCCATCGGGCGGATACCGCTAACGCTTTCGCGGAATTGTTCGACCGCTTCGGTGTAGCGAATGGGCAGCACGTATTCGAGGTTTTCGTGGGGACGAGCAATGATGTGGGTGGAGAGCACTTGACCCCCATTCACCCGTTTCACGTTTTCAACCCCCGCCGCGACTGAAGCCTGCACTTCAGAAACATCGCCACGGACAATCACGGTGACCCGACCACTCCCGATTTTCTCGTAGCCCACAAGGGTAACGCGAGCGGCTTTCACCATTGCATCTGCGGCTTCCACCACTGCGGGGAAACCAAGGGTTTCAATCATACCGACGGCAATTGCCATTGTAATAACTCCTAAACGTCAAACAACTCAAGAACTAAAAGAACCAGAGGAGCGATAAGCGATGCAACTGAAAACTCCACCAAACTGCCAAACCCCTTAGTTTCGGAATTGCTCCACTGCCTCGGTATAGCGAATGGGCAATACGTACTCAAGGTTTTCGTGGGGACGGGCAATAATGTGCGTGGACAGCACCTCTCCGCCATTGACACGTTTGGCAGAATCAACCCCGGCAGCCACTGAGGCTTGTACTTCGGAGACATCACCCCGCACAATCACGGTGACCCGACCACTCCCAATTTTTTCGTAGCCCACAAGGGTGACCCGAGCGGCTTTTACCATTGCATCTGCTGCTTCGACGACGGCGGGGAATCCGCGCGTTTCAATCATTCCCACAGCAATTGGCATGAGTAAGCTCTCCTAATTAGAATAAGGGTAAGCAGTACAAAAGCTAGAGTTGCAATCAGAGCGATCGCCACAGAAAATAATGACGGGATAGCCGATTGTTATCGTGACGTTGATCACCGTCTCCTTGTCTCTAAAATCAAGCATAGGGTGAGGGGTTTCTTTTGACAATATAATGATTGATAATCTTTTCTGGTTTTTCGTATTATCAAATCTAATTTGAAGCACCTGATGCCGCTTTCAGCCCAAGATAGGTCAATACAAATCGCCTAATTCATAGAATTTTATCTAAAGATAATTATCTCCTCATGGGCTAATTGCCCGATTCAGAGACTTCTGCCTGCACTTGGGTAGAATGCATAGATTATTTCAATTTTATCCTATATTTTGATAGATTGAGGTCTATTTTGTTGTCAAACCGCAATTAACTTTTCTCGATCAATATTCTGCAAAAGGCTGATCTGACCTATCCGCTGAAACTCCTTACTACTTCTATCGGCCAAGTGCAGTACCCAAGGCAGTCGGCAGGAGCTAAATCCGCTGGCAGGATGCAACTGAGTCAAGTGATAGGTCTGCAGAGCCAGTAGCTCTAAAGGTGTATTGCCATAGTGACGCACAACCCGCAGAGGTCTAGCACTGCCAAGGGAGCCAGTTTTCGTCTTGATTACCTCGGTGGTTTGTAATATAAATGAGTTACTTTCAGAATAAAAAATTACAGTGCCCACTTCAGCGTCATCATAGATTATTTCGGTATTGCCTGAATTAGATTCACGTCCCATCCTCCCTGAGCCACTCTTACGGACACTTAGAATATCGACATCAATACGCTGCTGAGTCAGTTCTTTGATTGTTTGTTCAAACTCCCCTTCTTGAACAAGCCCGTCGCGCATCAGTAGTATCTTCTTAGGGTAGGAACCATAGTTGTCTTGGAATTTAAGCACTAGCTTAGACACAATTTGCCAAATTGATTGACCAGAGAAAGTTTCCCCCCGTTGTATATCTGGCAACTCCCAACCCAAGCTTTGACCATTGGCTAAAATTGCAAAAGCAGACGTACCATAGTACAGCTTTCGGTTTGTACTTGTGTCAAAACCGATAATTAAGTCAGCAGCCTGAGGATCATCTAATGGTTTTAGATAGACAGGCTGCCACTTAGCTTTACACAACAGTCCCAAGGCAACATTGAGAGCTTTGTAGGGATTAGCCTGGGGTGTTGGTATCATGAACTGCGTAGCGATTCCTGCCTTTAATGCCTGAATTCGTAGCCTTGTTTTCTCCTCATGGGGCGACCAAGGCATCACTACTAAAACCGTTTTAATTCCTTGAGCAGCCCATTGTTGCCAGAATCTTTGTTGAGCTAGATCATCTTTTGGATAGTCACTTCCTGTAAAACAGGAGTCTATTTTTATCTGCGTGCCACTACTTCTTGCTATGTCCAGCAAGCATTTGCGCACTTCCTCTGGGTATTCAGGTTTATTATTAAATAAATTTAGGCAACCAAATTGCTTTTCGCCAATCTTGGCACAACCATAGGAGCTAATTCTAGCTATTTGATTGATTTCTTTATCATTTCGAGCTAATAGTTTTGCCCGAGGCATGACAAAACCATTAACTTTCATTGGCTCTGGTTGACTGCTGAGATTATAGATGGTTTTGAAAATAATTTGAGCTGTTTTTTGCGATTCTTGTAAACGCGCGTCAATATTTTTCCTGATGCGGGCAAGCGCATCTTGAATTTGACTTTTTTCTCTTCCTTGTTCAGCAATTTTCGCTAAGATTTCCATTGTTAGAACTGGTGATAATCTTTGAGATAAATGATATAGCGGCTTAGCCTTGTAGTCGCTACTTTTCTTAACAATTACAACACGTGACTCATTTATTTCTTGTTCGGTTGCTCCCTCTCGACGGTGATACTCTGCTAAGCTTATTCCTAGCGCTTCTATTTCTGTTTCATTTGGACTTTTATCCGAAAAATTTTCAAGAACCCATGTTTTCTTGTCTTTGTAGGTATTCCTCACGTACTGGATTCGAATATTAGGATATTCACTGAGCCACCACTCAAGTGTGAATAGAGTATAGAAT
>NZ_JACOMP010000185.1:0-5199 GCF_014466085.1 Thermosynechococcus sp. OHK43 | reverse complement strand
TGCTAACATTGAGCCTCTTCCCAGTTGGACAACTTCACCGTCAACGCCAAACCCTGCCCTATGGATGTAGTGTCACAACAACGTATTTTGTAATCTAAGAGCGAGTGAATATTCCGCTTCCCCTCCTACGACAGGCAAAGTTGGAGGAGGATATTGACAGTGACAGCGATCGCATATACCGCATTGTTCTTGATTGTTCTTGATGTGGCGGGCAAGTCAACCGTATTGGGTAGTGCTATCTCACAGCCGAGCGATCGCGCCGCCATAGTACAGCAAATTAACCAATTCTTAGGGGATCCCAACCAAACCGAACTTTCAGCGCGTGCGGACGATCGCTAGATAGTAGGGATCATGGCAGGGGTGTTCTTTTTTGTAGGGTTTGTAGGGATGAGTCTAATTTCCTGCACCGGTGTTTTAACGCTGGATTGAGATCGGGGCAGTGGTACCTTGACAATTCTCCATGCAAATTTTTCTGCCGAACTCACAAGGAATTGCTCTTGCGCGAAATTAGGGACATTGCCATTGATATCCATAAGGATTCTGACGGCGATCGCCTCTATCGCGTCGTGGTCCAGATGACCTCTGGCGACACAGTCCCCCTGCAACCGTACTACAGCGGTGACTATAGCAGCAAGAAAAAACTGGCTAATCTCCTGCGGGCGTTTCTCTATTTGCCACCTCTGTAAATCATCCTGTGGGTGGGGTGGTGGCCTGTTGATTACACTGGAGATGATGGCATAATGCATTCACAGTCGGTGGGGTTTTGCCCGCAATTATCACTATGCAACCAACGGATCCAACAAAGTTTACTGATAAGGCATGGGAAGCCATTGTTCAGTCCCAGGATGTGGCACGGGAATATCGCAGCCAATACCTGGAAACAGAGCACGTCATGATTGCCCTACTGCGGGAAGAGGGACTGGGTCAACTGATTCTTGAGCGGGCGGATATTGACACCGAATGGGTGCTCAAGCGGCTGATGGATTTTGCTAAGCAACAGCCGCGCGTTCCCGCAGGCAGCGAACTCTACTGTGGTCGCAGTTTGGATGCGCTCCTTGATGAGGCCAATCGCCTCCGCCAAGAGGAAGAGGATCAATTCATTTCCATTGAGCATCTTTTACTGGCTTTTGTGGGCGATCGCCGCATTGGTCAACGTCTTTTCCGGGCCCTAAATTGCGATCGCGAGCAGTTGGCTGCCACCGTCAAAGCCATTCGCGGTGCCCAAAAAGTTTTAGATCAAAACCCCGAAAATAAATACGCTGCCCTTGAAAAGTACGGTCGTGATCTCACCGAAGCTGCCCGCCAAGGCAAACTGGATCCCGTCATTGGCCGCGATGAAGAAATTCGCCGCGTTATTCAAGTTCTCTCCCGCCGCACGAAAAATAATCCCGTTCTCATTGGTGAACCGGGTGTTGGTAAAACCGCCATTGCTGAAGGTCTTGCCCAGCGGATTATCAACGGCGATGTGCCAGAATCCCTAAAAAATCGGCGCTTGATTTCCCTCGACCTGGGGAGTCTGGTGGCGGGTGCCAAGTTTCGCGGTGACTTTGAAGATCGCCTCAAGGCTGTTCTTCACGAAGTCACCCATTCCGAAGGTCAAATTGTTCTTTTTATTGATGAACTGCACACAGTTGTTGGCGCTGGTGCCAATCAAAACTCGTCGATGGATGCCAGCAACCTACTTAAACCGATGTTGGCGCGGGGAGAGCTGCGCTGCATTGGCGCCACCACCCTAGATGAATATCGCAAATACATTGAGAAAGATGCTGCCTTAGAACGCCGCTTTCAGCAGGTGTATATTGGCCAGCCCAGTGTTGAGGATACGATCTCAATTTTGCGCGGCCTCAAGGATCGCTACGAAATTCACCACAACGTTAAAATTACCGATTCGGCATTGGTGGCCGCGGCCATGCTTTCGGATCGGTATATTAGCGATCGCTACCTCCCCGATAAGGCCATTGACCTCGTGGATGAGGCAGCCGCCAAGCTAAAAATGGAAATCACCACCAAGCCCGCTGAACTGGAAGCCCTTGAGCGGCGCCTGCGGCAACTGGAAATGGAAAGACTGTCCCTCAAACAGGAGGAGAGCCTGCCCCTCAGCCAAGCACCACTACAGGCCACTCGCGATCGCCTGCAGCGCATCGAAGCGGAAATTGCCCAACTGCAGCCGCGACAACAGGCCATGCAAGCCCGCTGGCAAGCAGAAAAAGAACTGCTGGAGCGCATCAACAGCCTCAAGGAAGAAGAAGACCAAGTGAAGTTGCAAATTGAGCAAGCAGAGCGGGACTACAACCTCAACAAAGCCGCGCAACTCAAATATGGTCGTTTAGAAACCCTCCAACGGGAACTGGAGGCCACCGAAGCACAACTTTTGGAACTTCAAGCCGCAGGTGGCACCTTTTTGCGCGATCAAGTCACCGAAGCTGACATTGCCGAAATTGTTGCCAAGTGGACGGGAATTCCCCTGCAAAAACTCATGGCCTCAGAACGCCAAAAACTCCTGCAGCTGGAACAAGTCCTCCATCAGCGGGTGATTGGTCAAACCGATGCCGTGGCCGCCGTGGCCGCTGCCATCCGCCGCGCCCGAGCTGGCATGAAAGACCCTGCCCGTCCCATTGGTTCATTCCTCTTTATGGGACCCACAGGCGTCGGCAAAACGGAACTGGCCCGTGCCCTTGCCGAAGCCCTCTTTGATGATGAAAATGCCTTGGTGCGCATTGATATGTCGGAGTACATGGAAAAACATGCCGTCTCCCGCATGATTGGCGCACCGCCGGGATATGTTGGCTTTGACAGTGGCGGTCAACTCACCGAAGCTATCCGCCGTCGTCCCTATGCCGTGGTTCTGTTTGACGAGGTGGAAAAAGCCCATCCCGAGGTTTTTAATGTGCTCTTGCAGGTGCTGGATGATGGCCGCATTACTGATTCCCAAGGGCGGACGGTGGACTTCCGCAACACTGTGATCATTATGACCAGTAACCTGGGCAGCGAGCATATCTTAGATTTGGCAGTGGATGACAGCCGCTATGAGGAAATGCGGCAACGGGTGCTCCAAAGTGCCCAAAAGTATTTTCGCCCCGAATTTCTCAACCGCATTGATGACGTGATTCTCTTCCACGGGCTAGGGCGGACGGAACTGGCTCAGATTGCCCAAATTCAACTGCGACGGGTGGAAAAACTCCTTGCGGATCAAAAACTTCACCTGCACCTCACCCCAGCAGCGCTCGATCATTTAGTGGCGGTGGGCTTTGATCCAGTCTATGGGGCACGTCCTCTCAAGCGCGCCATTCAACGGGAATTGGAGAACCCTCTGGCCGTGAAGCTTCTTGAGGAGGTCTTTACCCCTGGCGATACGATTTTGGTGGATTTGGTGGGTAGTGAGTTGACCTTTAGTGCAGTCAGCCCTGCGGGGACAGGCGATCGCCACACCGTCAGCGCCTCCTAAAATACAATGATCAATACTCACAATGATCAATACTCAGCGTGTTCAGTTAACAGCAACTGAACTTGCCTCTGAGGATTCTCCCCAAGATCAAGCGACAATTAATCACCGTGCTGGCCGAGTTCTCAAAGCACCTGTGTGCTTTTCACCCCCAGTGCTGCGCCGATTGTGCAATCCCTTTTTGCCCTGTTATCCCTTCAGGCTTCTATTTGGCCGCCACCAATACTATGCCACCTCAAAGCGAATCCATCTTAAAAACCAAGACACTCTTTCAGCAGCTTCTACAGCAAAATCAAGCTATTCAATTAATCAAGGCTCCGCAGCCGGCACCCAACAGTGGCTTACAAGTGAAGGAGCAAGTGAAAAAAAACAATGGAAAATGTATCAAAAAATTATTGAACATCGTGCTCAATCTCGTCTTAAGGAAAGTTTGACACTAAAGTCTCAGACCCCTCGAAAACTCGAGGGCAAGCTTGAGTTTTCCTCGCTAGGCGGTGCCGGTTAACCACTGGCCGCCGAGTAATCCAACTGTTGCTCCCACAGCGAGGGCGATTGCTGGATGCCATTTGAGGCGCGTAATCGCCACAAGGGAAAAGACTAAGAGCAAACTATTCAGAATGAGACTGATGGGCTGGGGATGGACAATTGCAGGAGCAAGGTTAATCGCTGCTGACAACACCATACCCACCACTGCAGGATTCACTCCCGCCAAAAATTGCTTCACCCGTTGGAGATGCTTCACCACTTGATAGTAGTGGGCGAGAGCAAACATCAATAGTAGGGATGGCAAAAATAAGGCCACGGTTGCCAAAAGGGCACCACTAATACCAGCGACACGGAATCCGGCAAAGGTGGCAATGACCGCGATCGGTCCCGGTGTCAATTGACTAATAGCCACACCATCAATAAATTCCTGCTGCGTCAGCCAATGCAACTGATCGATCAAGAGTTGTTTCAGCACGGGGATTAGGACAAAGCCACCACCAAAGAAAACAATCCCCACCTTCAGGAAGGTCAACACTAGAGTTAGCCACTGAACGGGTTGAGAAGAGGCAGTGGCCATTTGGGCAGCTTGGTGGGGTAGGGTTTGGATGGCCAGGGGTAAGCCAACGAGGGCTGATTTTTGGGAAGTTTGGAGTTTCGTGGTTTTTGTGGGTGGGCTAAGTTGGAGAATGAGACCAATGATGCCGCCACTGCCAAGGATGAGCAAGGGATTGATGCGGGTCAAACTACCGAGACAGGCCGCAATGGCGATCGCGATCGTTACCGTCGAGCGCACGGACTTTTGCCCCATTGACCAGACCGCTGCCAAGATAATGCCAATGACCACTGGCGTTAGTCCCGCAAGGGCACTTTGCAATGAGGGAATCTTATGAAACCCGAAATAGAGCCAAGATAGTAAAATCACCGCCACAACGGACGGCAGCAAAAAGGCGAGACTGCCCAACAGACCTCCCCAAAATCCATGGAGACGATAGCCAACAAAGAGCGCTGTATTTACCGGAAACGATCCTAGGATTTGGCTGAGGGCAACTCCGTGTAGGAATTCATCAATGGCCAAGAGCCGCCGTCGCTTGACAAACTCATGTTCCATGAGGGCAATCATGGCGATTCCACCGCCAAAGCCAATACTCCCCAACTTGAGAAATACAGCGGTCATTTCCCAAAGATTAAGGGGCAAAGGAGATGACTCTTCAACCTCCGACTCCGGCATGGGTTCCTCCCTGGCGATGACTATAGCTAATTGTAGTTTTTAT
>NZ_JACOMP010000184.1:0-6994 GCF_014466085.1 Thermosynechococcus sp. OHK43 | reverse complement strand
GCTATCAACAGCTCCACAGTGCTGTCATTCATCTGCGCAAAGCCCTGCGGCTGCAAAAGCAGTTTGAGGAGGAATGGCAAGCGGGCGGCGGCAGTGTCGAATACCAGTGGTCACTGAATCGCGATCGCCCCCAAGCTCAAAGCAAATAGCCCAATCCCAAGAGCAAGCTACTCCAAAAATGCAGTTGCACCGCAATAAATTTCGAGTTCTCGATCTGCTCAGGCACACTGTGAAATTGCGCCATCCGCTGGCACAAATAAATTGCCCAGGGCAGTGAACCCAAAGCCAGCAGTGTTGGCCCCGGCAGGAGTCCCCAGAGAACACTGGCCACCAACACCCCATAAAAGAGACCACAGGCACCATAGACCAGTTGGGCACTGCGAGCCGTCCCTAGGCGCACTACCGGGGAACGTTTGCCGGCGGCTAGATCATCGGCCACCTGGTGAAAGTGGGAGCAAAAGAGAATCAGCGTTGTTGTCAGACCATTGAGGGTGGCTACAGGCCAAATACTGGGGCTAAAGGTTTGCACTTGGCTATAGTAGGCGGCAGCGATTGCCAAGGGGCCAAAGCAAATAAAACAAATCGGCTCCCCCAAACCCAAATAGCCCAAACGAAAGGGCGGCCCTTGGTAGCTATACCCTAGGGCACAGCAGAGCAATACCAACCCTAAAACCGTTCCATCCTGTTGCAGCCAACTAATGGCGGCAATCCCCAGTAGCCCCAAGAGTAAGCAGAGGTTGCTCAGCCAAAAGATCAGTTGCTTTTTGCCTGTGAGATTGACCACGGAATGGTACTTGTGGCGATCGATCCCCGTTTCAGCATCAAAGACATCATTGCTCAGATTCAGCCAGGCCAAAATGAGCACAGCCGCCGTTAGAAACAAACCAAAAGGCCACCAGTGTACTCTGCCTGTCTTGGCGATCGCCCCCGCCGTGCCCAACCAAATGGGCATCACTGCCACACTGTACATGGGAAGTTTAATCGCCGCCCACCATAAACGCGAGCGATCTATGGATTCTGACGAACCAGCCATCTCCCTTAACTTTGAGTCACCTTGGTCAGCATATCATTGCTGCCCCTGCCCATAGATCGCTTGTTTTGCGGCCCAAATCGCTTGCCGCAACGCTGGATTATTCAGCTTATAGCTATAGATGCCCAAATCCCGGGCTAAGGCCACCAGTTGTGGGCGGTTTAGCCGCTCTAGCTCGGGGATCGTCAGGGTTTCAAGAGTGGGTTGAGGGGGGCGCAGTTGGCGTTCAAGAGCTGCCACTTGCTGTTCTAGGGTACTCAGGCGTTGTAAAACCGTTGGACAGGTCATCTCCGTCGGCTGAAGGGATTGTTGCAAAAGCCTACGAATTGCCTCACTCAGGGAACCGCATCCCTGCTGCACCTGCCAGCGTTGAAGTTGGCCATAGAGTTTGGCATCTAAACGAACCGTGATCTGTTTGTGGCGCATGCCTGAAATTATCTAAAAAAAACCGACAAACTGACCTACAGTCTGTCGGCTCGTTGTGTGTTCCCTGTTGATGACTCGGATAGTACTGAGTCACTATTTAGTATGACCTATCCCTCGATAGAATGACTGTGACCATGATCACAACTTAGCCGCCTTTGATGGCGTTTGGCCAAAGTCTCTCATTTAAATTTCTGAATCTCCTATGACCTCTACCCTCGACGGCACGATTCTTTTGCCCCAGAAACTCTTCAGTGCTCCTCTGCGACGGCGTTTACTCCATGTCAATGGGATAGGTAGCGATGCTGCCAAGCAACTGCGGGATTTGAACCGCCTTGCCGAACTCACGGCGACTTATCCTTTAGAAATTCGTGGCATTCACAATCAAACCCATGGCTTCCAAGCGGATCTCTTGGAAAGTTTCCTCGGTAAGGCAGAACTCTACCATTTTTGGTCCCAGACCCCAGCTCCAGACCCCAGCAAGGATCGCCGCTATCAGTATGCCAAACTCCTTGGCCAACTGGTGAGCAAAGATCTGGCCGATGATGCCGATATTCTAGCGATCGCCCAACCCAGCCAAATCCAACAGCGCCCCCTCGATATCAATCGTACCGCTGACCTAACGAAACTCCTTGATCTATCATTCCTACAAAAATTGAGCTGGTGGGATTTTGCCCAGTATCTCTACGGTGCCTTTCCAGCCGGGGCGCCACGTCCCACCCTGCGGTTGGCCTATGAAATTGTCAAGGGGTTACAAGCGGGGGCTGAATTGTATCTTGTTGCCCATAGCCAAGGATTAATTATCACTGCCCTTGCCTGTCACATTGTCCGTCAATTACTGCTGCCGCAAACGAAATGGATGGAGACCGTTCATCTCATTGGCTATGGCCCCGCTATTTTCTTTGCGGATTTACCCCCCGAGCTCCAGCCGCGAACTATCTTAATTCAACATCGTCAAGACGTGGTGGCCGAAACCCTAAGCAATCTCCGCAATGTGGATTTATGGACCAGCTTGCAAACCCAGATGGAAAAAGCCATTCACTACGCTGATGATCTGCTGAAGGTTCTGGGTCAAGATAGCCACCACTCTGCTAGTTTCTATTTGGGGTTGCAGGGTAGCCCCAGCGGCCAGCGATCGGCAGAACTGATACAAATTTTATTGACCCAAAGCTGGACAGCCACCCCCAGTCTTGCGGTTCTTGGGGGCACACGGCTAATCCTTGAAGTTTAGCGGATGAGTGGCAGAAGCAGTTATCCTAGTAGAGAGAAAGAAATAGGAAGTAAGGACACAATAGAACGCAAATGAAGGGTCTAGAAAAGATTATCCCCCTAGATGGACGGGATATTAAGGTAGTATTGCAAAAATTTGCCCCCCAAGCCGCCGGCTCCATTCTCATTAGTTCGGGAGAAACAGCTGTACTCGTAACGGCCAATCGTGCTGCCCCGCGTGAAGGTATTGATTTTTTGCCCCTTGTTGTGGATTACGAAGAGCGCCTCTATGCGGCTGGCCGGATTCCCGGCGGTTTTTTACGGCGTGAGGGTCGCCCCCCCGAAAAAGCCATTCTCATTGGTCGTCTGATTGACCGGCCGCTGCGCCCTCTCTTTCCCCAGTGGTTGCGCGACGATCTCCAAGTGGTGGCAACGACGGTTTCCCTCGATGAAAATGTTCCCCCCGATGTGTTGGCGGTAACCGGAGCCTCAATTGCCGTTCTCTTGGCACAAATTCCCTTTAATGGTCCGATGGCAGCGGTGCGCGTCGGCCTTGTGGGGGATGAGTTTGTGATCAACCCCACTTACAAAGAAATTGAGCGCGGTGGCTTGGATCTTGTCGTTGCCGGGTCTCCCGATGGGGTGGTGATGGTGGAGGCCGGTGCCAATGAACTGCCAGAAGCCGACATGATTGAGGCCATTGACTTTGCCTATGAGGTGATCCAGGACCTGATTCAAGCGCAGCGGGATCTCCTCAAGGAATTGGGCATTGACATTGTCCGCGCTGAGCCACCGGCGATCGACCCCACCTTAGAAAACTTTATCTACGAGCGTGCCGCTCAACCGGTCAAAGCCATTCTCAAACGCTTTGAAAAGGACAAAAATGTTCGGGATGCTGCCCTCGATGAGGTGCAAGGGGCGATCGCCCAAGAAATTGCTGCTCTGCCCGAAGATCACCCAGTGGCTGTGGCGGCGGCGGAAAACCCCAAAGCCCTACCCACCCTCTTTAAGGCCGTCACGAAAAAACTCATGCGGCAGCAAATTATTGAAGAAGGGGTGCGAGTTGATGGCCGCCGTCTCGATGAAGTGCGCCCTATTTGGTGTGAGGTGGGGGTTCTCCCGGAGCGGGTTCATGGCAGCGCCCTCTTTAATCGTGGCTTGACGCAGGTGATGTCCGTGACCACCCTCGGTTCTCCTGCCGATGCCCAAGCCCTTGATGATCTGCATCCTGAGGACAGCAAACGTTATCTGCACCACTACAACTTTCCCCCTTACTCCGTTGGTGAAGTCAAACCCCTGCGATCGCCGGGGCGGCGAGAAATTGGCCATGGTGCCCTTGCTGAGCGTGCCCTTGAACCCGTCCTTCCTCCCAAGGAGGAGTTTCCCTACGTGATTCGGGTGGTGTCGGAGGTGCTCTCCTCCGATGGCTCGACCTCTATGGGCTCCGTTTGTGGTTCCACCCTCTCCTTGATGGATGCCGGGGTACCAATCCGCAAGCCCGTCAGTGGTGCGGCCATGGGGTTGATCAAGGAGGGCAATGAGGTGCGCATCCTGACCGACATTCAGGGGATTGAAGACTTCCTTGGGGACATGGACTTCAAAGTGGCCGGCACCGACAGCGGCATCACCGCCCTGCAAATGGATATGAAAATTACCGGCTTGCCCGTTGCCGTGATTAAGCAGGCGATCGAACAGGCGCGTCCGGCGCGGCTCCATATCCTTGAGAAAATGCTGGCGGTGCTCGATAAACCCCGTCCCCAACTGCCCCCCAGTGCGCCACGGCTGCTCACCTTGCAAATTCCCCCCGATATGATTGGCCTGGTCATTGGTCCAGGGGGCAAAACTGTGCGCGGTATCTCTGAGCAATACAACGTCAAGGTGGACATCAGCGAAGAGGGGCTAGTCACCATTACTGCCCCCAATGAAACCAATGCGAAGCAAGCACGGGCTGCCATTGAGGGTCTAACGCGAAAGCTCAACGCCGGTGATGTCTATCTGGGCAAGGTGACACGAATTATTCCCATCGGTGCTTTTGTCGAGTTTCTCCCGGGCAAAGAGGGGATGATCCACATTTCCCAGTTGGCGGAGTATCGCGTCGGTAAAGTTGAGGATGAGGTGAAAATTGGCGATGAAATTGTCGTCAAAATTCGTGAGGTGGACAGCAAAGGCCGCATTAACCTCACCCGCCTTGGCATTCATCCCGACGAGGCCGAAGCCGCCCGCAGTAACTCCGTTGTCTAGCCCATGGTCACCATGCCCCAGTCATCACTGCATACCTTCCTCTTGGAGGTGGGCACCGAGGATCTGCCCGCCCGCTTTGTCAGTAGTGCCCTGCGGCAGTGGCGCACCCTGATCCCCCAAACCCTTAAGGAACGGGGACTCACGGCAGAGGTCAACGTCTGGGCAACCCCGCGCCGCTTAGCAGTACTGATTGAGGGGTTGCCGCCCCAGCAGCCGGATCAAACAATTGAGATCAAAGGGCCAGCGGCCACCGTGGCCTTTCGGGAGGGGGAACCCACCCCTGCGCTATTGGGGTTCCTGCGATCGCGCCAAGGCAGTCTCGAGGAAATTGAAATCCGCGCCACGGAAAAGGGGGAGGTGGTCTATCTCAAACAGATTCGCCCCGGCCAACCAACCCCTCAACTCTTGACCGAGTTGGCGCAACAGTGGATTGCTGCTCTTGAGGGCCCTCGCTTCATGCGCTGGGGAGATGGCGATCTGCGCTTTTCGCGTCCCATTCGCTGGTTGGTGTTGCTGTGGGATGAGCAGGTGTTGCCCTTGGTTTTGGAAAGCCATTCTGTGTCCATTGCCAGCGATCGCACCACCTATGGCCATCGGGTGCTTTCCCAAGGCGCCATTGCCCTCAGCCATGCCCAAGACTACGCATCTGCCCTTGAAAAGGCAGGGGTCTTGGTGGATCCAGAAGCCCGCCAGCAACGGATTCGCGAGCAAATTGCTGCCCTTGCTGCGGAGGCCGCGGGATGGGTGGATTTAGAAGTGCCCCTTTTGGAGGAAGTCACCCACCTTGTGGAATGGCCAACAGCAGTCTTGGGGAGTTTTGAAGCGCGGTTTCTTGCTCTGCCCCTTGAGGTGATTACCACCGTATTGGTGTCCCATCAGCGGTATTTTCCCGTGTACACCGATGCGACTCGCCAAGCCCTGCTGCCGGTGTTCATCACGATTAGCAATGGCGATCCGGCGGCCACTTCCTTGATTCGCGCTGGGAATGAGCGGGTGATTCGGGCCCGCCTAGCGGATGCTGAGTTCTTCTACAGGGCGGATACGGCACAGCCCCTAGAGCACTACTGCGGGAAACTAGCCACGGTGACCTTCCAAGATGAATTGGGATCGATGGCGGACAAAGTGAAGCGGCTAACCGCCTTGGCTCGCCAAATTGCAACCGCTTTAAATTGTGCGGCTGCGGATATTGCTGCCATTGAGCGCACGGCTTGTCTATGCAAAGCGGATCTAGTGACGCAGATGGTGGGGGAATTTCCTGAACTGCAGGGCTATATGGGACAAGTCTATGCCAGGGTCTCTGGGGAAGCCCCAGCGGTGGCCATGGGAATTTTTGAACATTATCTGCCTCGTTTTGCTGGCGATCGCCTGCCCCAAAGTCTCACGGGCCAGGTGGTGGGATTGGCTGATCGCTTGGATACCCTAGTCTGCCTCTTTGGCCTCGGCCTCTGTCCCACGGGTTCTTCGGATCCTTTTGCCCTACGGCGGGCAGCCAATGGGGTAATCACCATCCTCTGGCAGGGGGAACACCACCTAAATCTCCTCGCTCTGCTACAGGAGTATGCCCAAGCCTTTTGTCGCCAATTTGCTGCCAAGCTCAGTGCCGCTGATTTAGAGCAGCAACTGCGGCAGTTTTTTAGCCAACGGCTGCGGACACTTCTTCAAGAAGACCTAGGCATTGAGTATGACTTGGTGAATGCGGTGATTCCAGAGGATCAGCCGGAGTTGCAGACTCGTGCCCTCCAGGATGTGGTTGATGCCCGCGATCGCGCCCAGTTTCTGCAAAAACTGCGCCAATCTGGTGACCTCATGGCCATTTACCCCACGGTGAACCGCGCCGCTCGCTTAGCACGCCAAGGCACCCTAGGGACAGACTGCCTAAATATCCGCGCAGTCAAGGCCAAGCACCTTGAAGCCCCCATTGAAAAGGAATTCTACAGCGCCCTCAAGGACATCTTGCCAACGGTGCAACAGGCCCAGGGGCAGCGTGCCTATGGCCAAATTGTGGATGCTTTAGTCAGCCTTGCCCCGATTGTCAGTCGCTTCTTCGATGGGGAAGAAAGTGTGCTGGTGATGGCAGAGGATGCGACAGTG
>NZ_JACOMP010000183.1:0-5344 GCF_014466085.1 Thermosynechococcus sp. OHK43 | reverse complement strand
TGGAACAATTTCCAGAGTTTATTCCCGCTCAAGTGCGGTTTGCCGAGTTTCTAGCTCAGCAGGGTTCCCTCAAAGAGGCCTATGCCCATCTAGAGAAGGCCGCTAGTCTCTACCCAGATCAGCCGGAGATTCAACGTAGTCTGATCACAATCTACGATCGCCAGCAGCAGTGGCTGGAAGCAGCTCTTGCCGCCCAGCGGTTTGCCCTCCTGAATCCTGATCATCCTGCTACACCAGAATTTGAGCAACTGGCCGCAGAGCGCATGCAACGATTCCGGCGCCGTCTTCAAGGGCAATTGCGCGAAGGCATGGTTATGGGTGCCCTCACCGGCCTAGTCGGTGTCGCCCTCACGGGCAATCCCCTGCTGTCTTTGAACTCGATTCAAATGATGACCTTGATGATGCAAGGGGAGTCTGCCCTAGGCCGCTCAGCGGCGCGGAATATTAGCCGCCAAGTCAAGCTCCTTGAGGATGCGGAAGTACAGACCTATGTCAATCAAGTTGGGCAGCGCCTTGCCAAAGTGGCCGGTCGCAATGAATTTGAGTATGAATTTTTTGTGATAAAAGACAATGATCTCAATGCCTTTGCCCTTCCCGGCGGCAAGATCTTTATCAACTCTGGTGCAATTCTCAAAGCGAATACCGAAGCGGAACTTGCAGGATTACTTGCCCACGAAATTGCCCATACAGTCCTCTCCCACGGTTTTCGCCTGATGACCCAAGGCACGGCCACTGCCAACTTGACGCGGCTATTACCCGCTGGTGGCTATGTGACAGGGATTCTCGTGACTAGCTATAGTCGTGAAATGGAGCGAGAGGCCGATATTTTGGGCACGCAGATTCTCGCAAGGGCAGGCTATGCCGCTGATGGCCTACTTAACCTAATGCACACCCTCAAAAAGGAATACCGCCATCAGGAGCCACCGCTACCGTGGTTTTCCACGCACCCTCCTACTAATGAGCGCATTCGCTATATCCGTGGTTTGATGCGCGATCGCGGGTACACCCCCTTTGCCTTTGAGGGGGTCGAACGGCATCAACAAATTCAAGCGCACTTGCGTACCCTGGTGGATTCCCCTAATCCCCCAAAATCCAAAGGGGAAACTGCCAAGACACTCCAATAGCTCTGAACGTTTTGAATATGTTTTGAATGTCTCGACACCGTTTTCAAGCCCTTGAGTACGAACCCGCGTTTCTTTCCCTAGGGGAAGAGTACTGGGACGAGGTACAGGCAGCAACATTTCCGCGGCATATTCTGCGTTTTCGCAATGATGCTCTCTTACCCTTGATGGGCTTAGATCCTGCTGAAGTCACGGATGTCGATTTTATTGCAGCCTTTGGCCAGTTTCAGGGGCGAGAACCCTTTTTGGCGATGCGTTACCACGGCTATCAGTTTGGGGAATATAACCCCCGTTTAGGAGATGGTCGCGGGTTTCTCTATGGCCAGTTTCGCGGTGGAGATGGTCAACTGTATGACCTTGGCACAAAGGGTTCTGGCACCACCCCCTATTCGCGAGGCGGAGATGGTCGCCTTACATTAAAAGGGGGTGTCCGTGAAGTTTTGGCCAGTGAACTGCTGCATCGCTTGGGGGTGCGTACCTTTCGCAGTCTCAGTTTAGTGGAAACGGGGGAATCCCTGTGGCGAGGGGATGAGCCATCGCCGACACGATCAAGTGTCTTGGTGCGCCTTGGGCGCTCCCATATTCGCTTTGGTACCTTTGAGCGGCTCCATTATCTGCGGCGACCAGACTTGATTCAACGGTTGCTCGACCACGTCATTCACTACTACTATCCCCATTTGCTAGAGATCCGAGACCCCAAGGAACGGGGTTGTGTCTTCTATCGTGAACTGGTGGCACGCACAGCGGATCTGGCGGCACAGTGGTTGGTGGCGGGATTTTGCCATGGTGTTTTGAACACCGATAATATGGCCATCACGGGTGAAAGTTTTGACTATGGTCCCTATGTTTTTTTGGAACGGTATGATTTAGGATTTACGGCGGCCTCCTTTGACTACTATGGCCGATATGCCTATGGCAATCAACCGGCAATTTGTGCTTGGAATCTGGAGAAACTGCAAGTCCCGCTGTCTTGGGTCATTCCCCTTGAGGAAATGGCAGCAGCGCTGAAAACCTTTGGGGATCGCTGTCAAACCACCTACTTGAAACTGATGCTCAAACGCCTCGGTTGGGCAGATCTTCCCCCAGAGCTTGGCCGTTCCCTCGTGGCGGAGACCCAAGCTTTCCTCAGTCGCAGCATCATCAGTTATCCTCAATTCTTTATCAGCTTGCGGCAGGAATTTTCCCCAGAGTGGGCTGCCGATGTGGGTCATTTCTTTTCGGGAAGCCTAACCCTGACACCCGCTGATCAGAAATTGCTAGAGGCTTGGAAAAGATGCTACTTTGAGCTATTGCAGCAGGCAACTCCACCACAGCGGGCAGCGATTCCCCAGACCCTACGGGCAGCCAACCCCCTTGTCATCCTCACTCGCCCCCACATCGAACAGATTTGGCAAGCCATTGATCAGGAGGATGATTGGTCGGAATTTACGGCAACTCTTGAGCTAATGCAGGCATGAAGCGACTCCTTTGCCTCAGTAATGGTCACGGTGAGGACGCGATCGCCAGTGTCACTTTACAAGCCCTGAAACAGCGTTGCCCAGATATAAATGTAATGGCGTTGCCCTTGGTGGGCTTAGGGTCTGCCTATACTCGGCTCGGTATTCCGCTGTTGCACGCAGGAAAAGTCCTGCCCTCCGGTGGGTTTATCTACATGGATTTACGGCATTTATGGCGGGATCTCAAGGCTGGTTTGCTGGGACTTTTAGGATCGCAGATTCGCACCCTCCAAGCTTGGCAGCAGTTGGGAGGGCATCTTTTGGCGGTGGGGGATATTGTGCCATTATTGCTGGCCTATGGCAGTGGCGGCACCTACAGTTTTATTGGCACTGCCAAGTCTGACTATTACCTTTACGATGGGACGGGGCGCCCCTATGGCTGGGGAATGGGTTGGGCAGGCAGTGACTATCTTCCCTGGGAACGGTGGTTGTGGCGATCGCCCCGCTGTCGAGGCATTTTTATCCGCGATGAGCTAACCGCCAAAGGGCTGCGGCAATTGGGTTACACCGTTCACTACTGTGGCAATCCAATGATGGACTTAGTGATGCCCCCCCCTGGGCAATCCCCCTTTACCACTAGAACTATTGTGCTGCTGCCGGGGTCTCGTGCCCCCGAGGCCTACCGCAATTGGCAACACATTCTAGGGGTACTGACACCCCATCAGGATCAGCCCCTGACATGTCTT
The DNA here is from genome assembly GCF_014466085.1 of Thermosynechococcus sp. OHK43. NCBI lineage: Bacteria > Bacillati > Cyanobacteriota > Cyanophyceae > Acaryochloridales > Thermosynechococcaceae > Thermosynechococcus > Thermosynechococcus sp. OHK43. The sequence goes on along the minus strand of NZ_JACOMP010000183.1, from coordinate 2,041 downwards.
GCCGCTGTGAGTCCCAGCCTTGATTTACAGCTTCTTGAGCAGAGTCTGAAGGGTTGGCAACCGATAGCCAGTCCATTACCCAAGACCACCGCATGGCGGTTGGGTCAGCAACAACTAATCCTAAGTTCACACCACTTTCGTGAATTTTTACACTGGGCAGAAGGGGGTATTGCTCTTGCTGGAACCGCAACCGAGCAGTGTGTTGGCCTCGGCAAGCCAGTCGTTACATTTGCCGGTGAAGGTCCTCAGTTTACCCGTCGTTTTGCCCGCCGTCAAAAACGCCTACTGGGGGAGTCCATCTTTTTTCTAGATGATCCCCTAGAAGCCCTCCCTACCCTCTGGGGTATTTGGCGAGATTCTGAGTTACTAGCTCGAATTGCCGCTAACGGTGTCGAGCGTATGGGGCGTCCAGGAGCGAGCGATCGCATTGCTGCCCAACTTCTAGAAATACTCACCGATTAAGTCTTCAGTGACACTGCCATATTCCCCGAAGGGGATGGGTATTCTGGCGCCGCTCTACAAAAAAAAAGACCCCCATCGGTCAATGGGAGTCAAGAGGTGCTAAGTAAGAATCGGTGAGCTGCCCTAATCTAGGCTAGGCATCGAGAGCACGGGTTCAGACTCACGGTCAATCCCCTTCTCAAAGCCAGCCGCTGCCGCCCGGGCACGCCCTGCATGCCATAGGTGACCCACCAAGAAGAAGAAGGCCAGAACAAAGTGGGAGGTTGCTAGCCAAGAGCGGGGAGACACGAAGTTCACCGAGTTAATTTCGGTGGCCACACCACCCACAGAGTTGAGAGAACCCAAGGGAGCGTGGGTCATGTACTCAGCGGCACGACGTTCCTGCCAAGGCTGAATATCATTTTTGATCTTGTTCAGGTCAAGACCATTGGGACCACGCAGGGGCTCCAGCCAGGGACCACGGAAATCCCAAAAGCGCATTGTTTCACCACCGAAGATAATTTCACCAGTGGGAGAGCGCATCAGGTATTTGCCAAGACCCGTGGGACCTTGAGCCGAGCCAACATTGGCTCCCAGCTTTTGGTCGCGGATCAAGAAGGTCATTGCCTGCGCCTGAGAGGCCTCCGGACCCGTAGGGCCATAGAATTCACTGGGATAGACCGTGTTGTTGAACCAGACAAAGCAGGTGGCAATGAAGCCCATCATGGAGAGGGCACCTAAGCTATAGGAAAGATAGGCTTCTCCAGACCAGATGAAGGCACGGCGTGCCCAACCGAAGGGGGTCGTCAGGATGTGCCAAATACCACCGGCAATGCAGATCAGACCGATCCAAATGTGACCACCGACAACATCCTCAAGGTTATTGACGCTGACGATCCAGCCCTCACCCCCAAAGGGAGACTTCAGCAGATAGCCAAAGATGACCCTTGGGTCAAGGGTGGGGTTGGTAATGACGCGGACATCGCCGCCACCGGGTGCCCAGGTGTCATAGAGACCACCAAAGAACATGGCTTTAGCCACCAGCAGTAGGGCACCAATACCAAGGACGATCAGGTGGAAACCAAGGATCGTCGTCATTTTGTTTTTATCTTTCCAGTCGTAGCCAAAGAAAGAGGAGTATTCCTCAAGGGTTTCAGGGCCACGAATCGCATGGTAAACCCCACCAAAGCCGAGAACGGCAGAGGAAATCAGGTGTACCACTCCAACCACAAAGAAGGGGAAGGTGTCCACGACTTCCCCACCAGGGCCAACACCCCACCCAAGGGTGGCAATGTGGGGGATGAGAATGAGCCCTTGCTCATACATTGGCTTCTCGGGAATGAAGTGAGCCAACTCGAACAGGGTCATGGCACCGGCCCAGAAAACAATCAGGCCAGCGTGGGCGACGTGGGCACCCAAGAGTTTGCCGGAGAGATTAATTAGACGAGCATTACCGGCCCACCACGCGAAACCGGAGGATTCTTGGTCGCGATTGGTGGCAAAAATCGAATTACTAGAGAGCGTTACCACGGGGGAGTACCTCTTCTGGGAAGACAAAGTTTTCATGGGGTTGGTCTTGGGGCGCCATCCAAGCACGGAT